>CAZSUQ010000095.1:0-11354 GCA_964609935.1 uncultured Thermodesulfobacteriota bacterium
CCAGGCGTTTATCCCGGTCACCGAGAAGACCATTCACGAACACTTCCTGGGGCGACAGGTGATCGGGGTCTACCCCATGCTGCAAGATGAGACCTGCTGGTTTCTTGCTGTAGACTTTGATAAGGGGCATTGGCAGGACGATGTGACTGCTTTCGTCGAAACCTGTAAGAACAAGTATGTCCCCGTCGCGGTTGAACGCTCCCGGTCCGGTGACGGAGCACATGTCTGGTTCTTTTTTGCGGCTCCGGTGCAAGCGAGCGCCGCCCGCAAGATGGGTTGCTTCCTTATCACCGAGACCATGACCAGGCGGCATAAGCTGCCAATGACCTCCTATGATCGATTTTTTCCCAACCAGGACACCATGCCACGTGGCGGCTTCGGCAATCTCATCGCTCTTCCGTTCCAGGACGGCCCACGCCAGCAAGGGAACTCTGTGTTCGTCGATGAGACATGGACACCTTTCCCAGATCAGTGGAGCTTTCTGGCCTCGGTGGGTCGCATACTGCCTACCGAGGCCGAAGCGCTTGCAAGAGAAGCGACCGAGGGAGGCCAGGTTATTGGTGTGCGCATGGGCGAGCCAGCCGACGAGGAGGAGTCTGCAACGCCCTGGATGCGCCCGCCATCGCGACGGAGGCCAAAGCTGGTGATAAGTGGGCCTCTACCTTCTCGCGTCCGGGCCGTTTTCTCCCAACTCCTGTTCGTGGAGACGACGGGTCTGCCGGCATCCTTCATCAACCAAATCAAACGCCTCGCAGCCTTTCAGAACCCAGAGTTCTACAAGAAGCAGGGCATGCGCCTGTCAATAGCTCTCACGCCGCGCGTTATCAGCTGTGCCGAGGATCATTCACAGCACGTAGGGCTCCCACGCGGATGCGTCTCTGACCTCGAGACGCTGCTCGGCGAGCTCGGCGTCGGGCTTGCAATTGAGGATAAGCGAACGGATGGTGCACCCTTGGACGTCACTTTCCATGGTGAACTGAGCCCAATCCAGGACCAGACCGTTCTTGCACTGGTCGAGCACGACATCGGTGTGTTTGTGGCTCCACCAGGGTTTGGCAAGACTGTCGTGGGGGCAAATCTGATCGCATGCCGGGGACGAAACACGCTGGTGCTCGTTCACCGCACCCAACTCCTCGAACAATGGATTGCCCAGCTATCGGTCTTCCTCGATCTGAAGCCGAAGGAGATCGGTCAGATCGGAGGCGGCAAGCGAAAGCCAAGCGGTAAGCTGGATGTTGCCATGATCCAGAGTCTTGTTCGAAAGGACGAGGTTAACGATATCGTGACTTCCTATGGCCACGTGATCGTCGACGAATGCCACCACGTCCCGGCGGTGTCGTTCGAACGAGTAATGCGTGAGGTGAAGGCACGATATGTCACCGGGCTGACCGCGACACCAAGTAGACGAGATGGACACCACCCGATCCTACAATTTCAGCTCGGGCCAACTCGCTTCACCATCGATGCCAAAAGCCAGGCAGCAGGGCGTCCATTCGATCACCAGCTTATTATAAGGGAAACGGCGTTCCGGCTGCCTGATGGCGTCAACGATACCGGTATCCAGGAGATCTACCGCCTGCTTGCCCAGGACGAGCAACGCAACCGGCTCATCCTCGACGATGTCGTTCAGGCATTGGAGGATGGACGTTCACCCATTTTGCTTACAGAGCGCCGGGATCACCTGGGTTACTTCGCCGAGCGGTTACGTGGTCTGGCCCGCAACTTGATTGTTTTGCAGGGCGGCATGAAGGCCAAGGACCGCCGCGCAGCCATCGAGCAACTCACTGCCATCCCAGAGACCGAGGAGCGACTCGTGCTGGCCACTGGCCGGTTTATCGGTGAGGGCTTCGATGATGCCCGCCTCGATACACTCTTCCTCGCGATGCCCGTCTCCTGGAAGGGCACCCTGGTACAGTACACCGGTCGCCTGCACCGTAAGCATCACGCGAAGACGGAGGTCCGCATTATGGACTACGTGGACCATAGTGTCCCCATGCTCGCCAGAATGTTCGAAAGGCGCATGCGAGGGTATCGGGCCATGGGGTACTCGCTGGGAGAACATTCCCCGCCGGAGCAATTTGAGGACGACTACGTCCTGGAGTCCTTCGAGGAGCCTCTGAACGAGCTCGAAGATAAGGATTTTTTTTTGAGGATTGAACACGGCGAACATTAATAATGTCCCTGCTTGTCGACCCCGGAACCGCTTCTCTGTCGTAACTATAAATAATTGCTGAAGAGTTTCTGTTTTTCTTGAGTTTGTGATAGAGAGAGTTTATGAAGAGGGTTCGTCCTGGGGAGCCAGGAATTTCAAGGGGTTAGGCCTCGGTGCCCAGCCCCTTTCTCGTTGGTGAAGTAGCAAATAAACTAAATTCAATTTCTTTCCCCAAGAAAGCCGAGAACTTAGCCATCGCCTCCGCCACGTCGTTTTCGTCAATCGAACCATGATCCCGGCCTCCCTGAAAGCAGTATTCAGGGCAGTCTTGATGCTTTTCGACCAGCTTTTCTGATCCACGGTCGCCGAACGAGCTTGTGTCTTCGATATTTTCTGCATCCAAAGGGGCCACGGATTCATCAACATCAGTAACGACTTAGCGACGACCCGGGGATGGGTGGCGCATCTGGTGCTGTCCTCTGTTCCAAATTCAATTTGTGCGGGGCGATTTTGTAGAGGAGAGAGCGCTGGTGTACAATCAAATCGAATTGGGAGCAGGATCCGCACACGAAAGGAGAGCCGGATATGGTTGATCTCTCGACAGACTACATGGGCTTGCGGTTGAAGAACCCGATCATCGCGGGAAGTTCCGGATTGACCGGTTCGGTGAAGGGCGTGACCGAGATGGAACAGGGTGGGGCAGGCGCCGTCGTGTTGAAGTCCATCTTCGAGGAGGAGATCGTCCACGAAATGGACGACGTCCTGAAAGAGGCCGCCTCGCGGGGCCTGAACATGGACCAGTTCGACTACTACGACTATGAGCTCAAGGGCGAGAAGCTCGCCAAGTACGCGGCACTGATCAAGGAATGCAAAGCAGCGGTGTCGATTCCGGTCATTGCAAGCATAAACTGCACCTACTCCCATGAGTGGACCTATTATGCGAAGGACATTCAGGCCGCGGGTGCGGACGGTCTCGAGTTGAACATGTTCTTCCTGCCCACGGACCTTTCCCGCAGCGCGGAGGAGACGGAGCGCGCCTATCTCGAGATTGTCGAGAAGGTGAAGAAAGAGGTTTCCATTCCGGTTGCCCTGAAGATCAGCTACTATTTCTCCAACCTGGGTTCCATGATCCAGAAGCTCTCCGGACAGGGAGTCTCCGGTCTCGTCCTGTTCAACCGGTACTACAGCCCTGATTTCGATATCGAGAAGCTCAAGGTGGTTCACACCAACGTGTTCAGCACGCCCGGGGAACTCGCCCTTTCGCTCCGATGGGTCGCCCTCATGTCCCAAAAGGTGGATTGCGATCTGGCCGCCTCCACGGGCGTTCATGACGGAGAGGCCCTGATCAAGCAGTTGTTGGCAGGGGCAAAGGCCGTTCAGGTGGCCTCGGCCCTGTACAAAAACGGAAAGGGCCATATCGGAACCATGCTGGGAGAGCTGGAGGAATGGATGAACCGGCACGGGTTCGGGAAGCTGGAGGACTTTCGCGCGAAGATGAGCCAGGAGAAGAGCGAAAATCCGGCGGTGTACGAAAGGGTTCAGTTCATGAAATACTTCGGCGGGGGACGGGACATCACCTGATTCTTTGTAAGGCTTGATTCAGGTTTCAGAGTAAATACAAGGGCCATACGCTTCACGGGGTATGGCCTTTGTTCGTCAGGGGAAGCTTACGGTATTCCCCTGCGGCTCATCCCGCCTGAAAACAACGATGTGAGCCCGGCGGTTCTTTCTCCAGCCCTCCTCGGTGTCTCGAAAATCTATGGGCATTTCCTTGCCGTGGGTGACCGTGCTGATCCTTGAAGCGCTCATGCCCATGTGGACCATGTATTCCTTTACTGCCTCGGCGCGCTTCAGCCCCAGGTCGATGTTGTACTCAACGGTTCCCCGCCTGTCGCAATGCCCTTCCACGAGGATTTCCACGTCGGGCACTTCGCGGAGGATGTGGTAATCCGCGCGCAGGATCAGGCGATCGCCTGATTTGAGACGATCCGAGTCCAGGTCAAAGTACACATCTTTGATGGCGGCCTGCAGTTCCAGGAGGGAAACCGGCTCCTGTTCCGCAACGAATTCCATCTCCGGAGGTTCTTCAACCTCCTTCGCCTTTCCCCAGTCGGGAGCCATACCGAATCTTTCCACGCAGCCGAACATCCCGGGAAGGAGTACGAGCGCGATCAATACCAGCCAGCATCTTCTCGTGGGATCCGTCTTCATGATCTCTCCACCTTCCCTGACTTCCCCTCCTGGCAGATGCTTCAAAAACTGAGCTTCCGGCGGTGCGGAGGGTATTGGTTTCGCCAGATTTTTCTGCTCTGTAACTGCCCGGTTTTCCGGAAGGAGGTCAGCTCTCCCCGTCAAGGTGTCTGGCTCCGCCGGATCCGTTCAAAGTCCAGCTCGAGGGTCTGCCCGTCGAATGCGATCACCGTGGTGTTGGTTCCGAACCCCTGGTGAGCGTACGGGTTGTCCCAGCGGGGGTACGGCCCCAGGTCCACCTCCTCGCCGGCCACGGTCATGGGTCCCTCCCTGCCCGCCTCCACGGTCCCCACGCTCGGGGATGCGTAGATCACCGTGTCCCCCACGGACACGCCGGCTGCCTGGATGCCGGCAATGAAGTCCGCAAAGGTGCCGCTCTCCTCCACGCTGCCAAGCTCCACGATCCACACGTTCTCCAGCCCGTCCGCGATCAGCTCGTAGTCGTTTTCCGTTGACCACACCGTGGGCTGCAAGGAGTACAGGGCCACGTAGCCGTCTCCCTTGCGGCCGAACACCCAGGGTGCGCTCTCCAGGTATTCATCGAACATGTTCTTCGGGAAATGGGCGTGGGTGTACTCCACGAAGATGTCCTCGAGAAAGTCGATGATCGGGCGGTAGTACTGGATCACCCCCACGTTCCTGTGAAAGGTGGCCCGCGGAAGCCAGCCGCCGGTCCACAGCCCGGCCATGTCGTAGTCCCACTCCACGAGGCCGCCCGGGTAGGTGGTGAACACGTAGGCATCGGCATCCAGCGTGGCCTGCCAGATGTGGATCTGGGCCCCCCACATGGCAGGGTTGTAGTCCTGCGCGCCGGAGAGCTGGTAGTGGGGGGTTCGATAGGTGTAGGTGCCCATGGTCTCCAGGGCCACGCCCCGTGTCATGGGTTCCAGGCCCTCGGAAAGGACCGGAAGCAGGGGGCAGCCCACGAGCAGCTCCATGATGCCGCGCAGCTCGGGGGGGAGGATCCCGGAGAAGAAGGCTTCCCACAGGTTGTACGTGTCCCACATCTCAAAGCCTCTGCCGATCACCTGGTGGGCAGCATAGCCGGTCATGCCCCACCAGAAAACGATGTCCTCTTCTTTCTGGAAACCGATCCCCCAGTCAGGCCCGTCCGCCAGGTCGATCCCGTCGCGCTGCCGGTGCTCGTGGCCGTCCCGGCTGTCCGCGGCGATCCCTTCGAGAACAGGGGGGGGCGCGTAGTTCGGGCTCGTTGCCAGAAAAGCCCCGGAGAAGTTGCCGCCCGAGGAGTAGTTGCCAAGGCCGGCCAGCATCCACGTGGCCTCGCGGGTGGAGTCGTTCAGGCCGTCGAGCAGTTTGCCGGGATAGGTGCGGCCGTGCGCGGTGGCGAAGAGGCCCTTGTAGGTGTTGTTGATCAGGTCAAAGGCCAGGGTGTCCAGGACCATGGCCGCCTTGATCCGTATCTCCTCGTCCCCGGCAAAGTCCGCAAGGTTCACCAGGGCCGGGATGTCCTCGTTGAAGTAGACATTGGAGTGCCACTCCGAGAAGCCGAACCGGCCGCGGAAGTTGAGCCAGCGGTGGACCAGCGGCGTGGCGTGCGCCACATGCTCTGCCCCGGTCATGCCGTTGTTCGGGAAGACCTCTTCCGGGAAGAGCTGGCCGGCCAGGAGTTCCTCGTGGTGGAACAGGATGATGTGGTTCTCGGACCAGGTGATCATGGGGTCGTCGCCCGGTTCGTCGTACCAGTACTTGAACCCGATGACCGCTTCCTCGAGCTGGGCCCGGGTCTCCGGGCTCAGGGTGGGGTGATCCCGGTCGAGGTAGAGCAGGCGAAGGACCGAGGCCATGGCAAAGTCCGCGGTGTCCCTCCGCTCGTTGATCTTGTCGCAGGCGCTGTCGATGGCCTCCTCGTTGAAGGTGGTGGCATCCAGGGCGATCCGGCAGACCTGGCCGTGGAGCCCGCCCTGGCCCGGGCCGTTGCTGTCGTGGCAGTACTGGAGGTATTCCGCTTTCCTGGACAGATACGCCGCGGACGGCGTCACGTTGTCAAAGGGTGCGCCGCAGCCCGTGTCCCCTGCGTCCACAGAGCCGTCGCAGTCGTTGTCCAGGCCGTCCACACAGGAGGAATCCGCGTATCCCGCCTCAATGGCCCACGGGTGGACCTCCGGGTCGGCATCGTCGCAGTCCCCGGCCGGGAAAACGCATCCCGCCGAGGCGGGCGAGCCGTATCCGTCCCCGTCAAGGTCCGTGCATGGCGGCGGCCAGGTGTCCTGTCCCAGCAGGAACATGCCTGACAGCAGGAGGATCCCGACCCAGACCGGAATGAGGTTTCTTTTAAGCATGAACTCGCTCCCTGGCGCTGCCTTGTTGATCGTGGTGTAATGCCCTGATTGACTTGAAAAAACATTATAACAAGGGCATGACATGCAATGCCAGCGAGCGTACCTGTCTTTTGCGTACAGGTTTCTCAAGAGAACATAAAAAAGGCGGTACCCGGGGCGGATACCGCCTTTTGCATGTCTGGAAATGAATATGGATCACTTCGTCATGTTCAACATTCTCAGCAGGACAGACGAAGTCGCAACGAGCACCTGGCCTTTATGCGCACCCTTCCGTAACCCCGGGTTCGCAGTTGCAGAGACAATCCAGGTATGTCTGGCAATCCGTGCTCTGATCGCAAGCGAGCGCGCACGCCCTTTCGTCAGCCATATCTCCGGGGTCGTTACAATCGGTATTGCATTCGGTAAGGCTGGCCTGGATCTCTTCGTCCGAGAAATCCTCTTCGGTCACCTCCTGGATGCAAGCCAACATCGTATTGCAAACATCGCTGCAGGAAGCGGCGATGCTGGCGAGATCTTGGGCATCCTCGCTGGTATTCGCAGTTTTGCCGCATCCTGCCAACATCAGGGCACAGGCCAGGGCCACACATCCCAATACGGCTGTGATCGATCTCACGCTTTTCATTTTTCTCTCCTTGCTTCATTTGAATTGATGTTCGATCTACAACTTTCTTTCCGGTTTCAATCCTTTTGTACGGAAGCATTACCTATTTGAGACAGTGCACTACAGCCGATCTCCCTCTCCTTCTGTGGAGATTCCGCTGCGAATGCTTATCACCTCCTTTCTCCTTTCTTTTCACCCTCGGGAAAGGGAAGGGATCCTTTTTTTTATGTCTCGTCATAGGTGTCGTCGTTGAAAACTTTATTCTTTCATCGGAATATTGGGGCAAAACTTGACACTTCAAAAAAGATTTTTTTGGAGGCTGGAATGGGGCTGCCCGGCCGGGTGGAAACCACTGTCGACCGGCAAAAAGCCATGGAAAGAGATCACATAATCCGTGCTTGAACGATGCTTTTAAAGAGGGGGAAAAGAGGCTGTGGATGGGTCGAGGATTGAAACAGGCCTCGTGAGGATTTCGGCTTTCAGGGCTTCACTTCTTCCTGGTGGGTGGCCGGATCTTGTGCCGTTGCCTCTATCTTGGCTGCAATGTAGAACACGGCCCATGCGCCGCAAAGGTCACAGTCAACGTCATTGCCGTAGCAGCAGAATGGCTGGACGAATTCATGGCCCTCGAGATAGAGCGGCAGCATGTAATTCTTGACCGGGCAGTTGTCCGTGACGGTCTTTGCGTTCTCCGAGAGCGTCAACTCCAGGGTCCGGCGATTGTTCCAGATGAAGTCGGGATACTTGTCCTTCAGCCTCAGGGCTTCGCGCACGGCCTTGTCGCGGCGTTCCAGCGATCCCCACGTGAGCTCCGAGTCGTCCTTTGCGGTGGGCACATAAAAGGAAAAGGTCAGCCCTTCGATCCGCGTGGGCATCAGGCGCTCGGCCAGCTCCTCCAGGGCGTGCTCGTTGGTTCGGGTCACCACGCATTGAGCCATGACCGTGGGCCCGAACTCTGCCGGCACGCGCGACACGTTCTTCATCACCCTGTCGAACACGCCCTTGCCCCGGATGGCGTCACAGATCTCGGGCGGCCCGTCCAGGGAGATGACGTAGATGCAGTTGGGCAGATCGATGAGTTCGATGGTCCCGTTGGTTGTCACGTGGTTCCGGGGAAAAAACTTCAACCCCTCGCGCAGCACGTCCGGCCTCAGGAGGGGCTCGCCGCCCATCCAGATCATGGTGTGAATGGAATGGCGCTTCTGAAGCTCCTCGAGCTTCCTGATCATGGCCCCGGATTCCATCTCGTCTTCCGGTTCGTTGGGATTCCCCTCACGGAAAACGAAGCAGTGCCTGCACCGCAGGTTGCACCGGTTTGTGATGTTCACCATGGAAGCAGGGTAGACGCGCGGGGATGTTGCTTCACTCATCACGTGGTGACCTCCTTGGAACGAGTTTACACCATGAGTCCCCCTGGGCAAAAAGCGCAAAGGGGGAGGGGATGGAGGGAGAGGTTTTCCAATCGAGGCCCTTTTATCCCGCCTGTTTTCCTTGACTCCCACCGGCGGCCTTATATATAGACTGAGAAGGGGGCAAAGCATGACTCAAGAGCAGAAGGTCCAGATGATGAATCCGCTTCGATAAGTGGTGGCGACCGCAATTGCCGTTGGCGCGAGTATGCACGCGCTCGGGGTGCTCAAGGTTGTGCTTGATCAGCAGAGCTTTCCGTGGTGGTTCTGGCTGGTCTATTCCCTTGCGATTCCAGGATACCTTCTCTGTGCAGGGCTGGTATTGAAGAACCTGAAGGCTGGATATTATTTGACGGCACTCGGCCCCTTTATCGGAGGGCTGTTGATTTTCTTTGGATTCCTTTATCCCGAATCACGGCTGCTCATCCTGATCCCCGGCACCTACACGACAGAGATAACGCTTCTCGGGTTTTTCACACTGATTGCCGAGCCCGTGGCCTCCATCCTTGCCCTCTTCCTGGTCGCGAACAGAATCTGGGACCGAGTGTAGCCGGCGGGACAACAGCCAGGTTCGAACAAACAGTTCATTAAATGAGAGCCGGTTCCTGGAGCCAAAGGTCACAGGAGGCCATCAAATCCTCAAAGGCTCCGGGTGGGCATCGCATTCCGAGGTTCCTAATACCCAATAGAAGGAGGTTCATTATGGCACGCTTTATTCTGGATGAATCCAGGATTCATCCGAGCATTCAGCAAGCGGTCAGCGAGAATCACCGCGATGTCGTTGAAGAGGTCATGAAGGCCGTGGAAGGGAACGCTGTCGTGGTGGTGGGCATGGGACAGAACCCGCACTGCAAGAAGGCCCGGCAGACCCTGGACAGCAGAGGGATTGCTCACAAGTATCTTGAATACGGCAATTACTTTAACAACTGGAGGAGAAGGAACGCCTTGAAGATGTGGGCAGGGTGGCCCACCTTTCCCATGGTGTTTGTAAAAGGCGTTCTTGTGGGTGGCGGCTCTGATCTCAACGAGCTGGCGGACAGGGGTGAACTGGATAAGCTGATCGCGGCGGCATGAACCTATCTCATGCGACTGCCGGCGATTTTCGCCGGATTGTTTTGCAGCATCCAGGTTGACCCCTTCTTCCACCTCCATCCAACTCAGCAGGGATGCAGCCTATCCAGCAGGATTGAACTGGGGGCGATGGATTGGGGTGCGTTTGATCCTGTTTTGCCTTCGCTTGAGGAATCTTGTAAGACCCGTGACGCCAAGGGCCACCAGGACTGCAAAAAAGACCCCGCAGACGATCTGGATCGCAAGCATCAAATAGATGAAAGGCTCCAATGGAATGATCATTTTCCTTTCCTCCTTTCGCCGTCTTCTTGTTGTTCTTTGCAGGTTTGGGGAAAGCGCTCTTTTCGAGCCGTTCCTTCTGCCTTTGCCATGAATTCGTAAGCCACAAGAACTGTCCGTTTACGTTTATCAATGAACCAAACCATACCCATACGTATAGATTGTAATGCTTAAATGGAAAATGTCAAGGCTTTTTTTCGGAAATGATGTAAAAAAGATGAGATCAAGAGAATATATCAAGCAATAACAAGATGTTAAAATAACGCCCCGACAGGCCTTTAATCGACAAAAGTGTCCCTTAACGTACAATTTGTGCCTTTTCCAGGCTGAGAAATCACATAAATAAGGGACAAAAAGGTCCAGGAATCCCATCAGCGTGTGGCTTTTTTACCCCATGCGTCTTGCCCAATCGCATCCTCATGGGATATGTAAGATCAAACCTTTACAGTGAATCCCGGACGAAAAACCGGGAGCAGGGAACGCCCATGAAGAAGAACGTGCAGATCTGGAGAGACGAAAACGGGATCCCCCACGTGGAGGCGGAAGATGAAAAGGATGTGTTCTGGGGAATGGGACATGCGCACGCCAGGGACCGCGCCCTCCAGATGCTCTTCATGCGGATCCTGGGGCAGGGGAGGGTTTCCGAGATCCTGGACTCCAGCGATGCCTCTCTGGAGATCGACCTCTTTTTCCGCCGGATGAACTGGCATGACAAGGCCGGTGCCCTGCTGGAGACCCTCTCTCCCAGGGCAAGGTCGATCATCGAGGTGTACTGCGAGGGGGTGAACCATGCCCTCTCGGGCAGGTTTCCCTGGGAGTTGAGGCTCCTCGGCGCCGGGTTCGAACCGTGGACCCCGGACGATGTGATCCTGCTCTGGCGCTCGCTCGGCTATCTCACCATGGCCGAATCGCAGGGGCAGGTGGAGAGGCTCTTCGTTGAGATGGTTCAGGCCGGTGTGTCCGAGGAGAAGCTGCACGAGCTTTTCCCCGGCATCCTCGGCGGTCTGGACATGGAGCTGATCCGGAAGGTGAAGCTTCAGCACCGCATCGTTCCGCCCGAGATCCTGTGGGGCACGGGTATGCCCCGGATGATGGCATCCAACAACTGGGTCGTATCCGGCGCCAGGACCGTATCCGGCAAGCCGATCCTGTCCAACGACCCTCACCTGGAGGTGAACCGCCTTCCGGCCGTGTGGTGCGAAATGGTGCTCAGGTGCGGGGACCGGTTCGCCATGGGAGGTTCGTTCCCGGGCCTGCCCGGTGTGCTCATCGGGAGAACCCGGGACCTTGCC
>CAZSUQ010000096.1:0-11349 GCA_964609935.1 uncultured Thermodesulfobacteriota bacterium
CTGAACGTCAAGAAGAAAGGATGGATCCGAGAAGTATCGCAGCAGACCTGATCCAGGGTCAAAAATTTGGTGAGGGATGAGAGTAAGGGATAACAACAGGTCCATCTCAACTACGAAAAGAAGTCGATTTCCAAAGATCTTGCCACCCAGTGGAATCTGGCATGTCTTCATATCTAGGTCAGACATAGATTGTCCGGTATTCATTGAAAAAGTACGCCTGTCAGATGTACCGTTCCGCCAGGGTGCGGATGGCCTGCTCCATGTCACCGTTGAACTGGGAGGAGACCTGATCACGGACCGACTCGGCGCGGTTCCGCAGGCTCGGCTCGTTCAGGTCGGCAAGGAACCGGAAGAGCCCGAGCCGCCTGCCGAGTTGATAGAGGAGCCTTTCCTCAGGGGGGAGGGAGAGGTAGGAATCGATGATGGCAAGCATGGCGGGCTTGTCCTCCGGCAGCCGACCCTCCACCTCCTCGAGAAGGTTGAGGATGTGGTCGCTCACCACATGGCTCGTGATGCCCTCCAGGCTCTCGATGAAGAGCCGCTCCTCGCGCACGATCTCCTCGTCGGAGAGCCGCTCATAGGATCCCTCCTCCCAGGTATCCCTCAAGGAGGTCCCCTGGGGAAGGGCAAGGGAGCGTATCCGGATGAAGTGGGGGTTTACGGCATTGAGCACACGGGCCGTCTCCAGCGCATGATCCCTGGAGAGCGTTTTTCCCCCCAGTCCGGGCATGACATACTCGGAAAGCTCCATCCCTGCCGCAATGACGCGCTGCCCCCCCTGGATCTGCTGCTCTGCTGTGCACCCCTTGTTCACGAGTTCGAGCACCTTGTCGCTCCCGGACTCGAGGCCCACATGGATGCGGTTCAGCCCGGCCTCCCTGATTTTCTTCAGGGACTCCACGCTCTTCCTTGACAGGGTCTGGGAGCGGGCGTAGCTGGTGATCCGCTTCAGCCCGGGAAAGGTCTTCTTCAGGTGGGAGATCACCTCCACCAGGTCCGGTGTCTTCATGATGAGACTGTTGGCGTCCTGGAGAAACGCGCTCTCGGACCCGTAGTGCATCCACGCGGCCACGCTCCGAAAGCTCTCGGAAAACTTCTTCCCGTGGAAAACGGCCTCCAGAAGCTGGCGGTTCATTACCCCGCCGGAACCCGCCTTCCAGGACATGGCGGTGAGGGTGTCCGCCATCTCCTTGGCGGTGTCGATGTCCTTCTTCACCTCCTCCACGGTGCGCACGCTGAACTTCGTGCCTTTGTACACCGGGCAGAAGGTGCACCGGTTCCAGGGGCAGTTCCTTGTGACACGGATCAACAGGCTCTGTGCTTCACTGGGCGGCCGAATCGGCCCCTGCTCGAATTGAAGGTTCACGCATCCTCCGTCAAAGCACCCCTACGGAAAAGGCCAGGAGGAACTGCCCTGCATAGTAGAGGGGGAGCCCCAGAAGGCGGTTGAAGAACTCCATCTTCATGAAACGGTTCCGTGCAACGAACAGGTCGGAAAGGTAGAAGCTGAAGGCCCCGGCAAAGATCAGAACCCTTCCCCTGAGAGGCAGGCCTGGATCGCAGAGCACGGCCCAGGCGCCCATGACCATGAGGGTGATCACAAGGACGTACAGGATGACCGGCCCCTTCATGGATCCGAGGTGCGGCTGGAGCCAAACAAAGACGCGCGCGCTGATCAGCATGAACAGGACGAACCCGATCCATGCCTTTTGCGTCATGTGCAGGACCTGGAAGAAGCCCACGGTGTAGAAGACGTGCCCGAGCAGGAAGGAAACGAGCCCGAGAAGGAACATCCTCTTCTGCGGGAGGGCAAGGCAGACGTCCCCGCCGAGACAAAAAACGAGTCCGATGAGGAGGAAGTGATAGTAGGCCGCAACAGGATGGGGCTGCAGCACGACCGTGAGGATGAACAGGCAGGAAAGCGGTGTCTTGGTAAGGAGCTTTCCTGTCAGACTCCCCTTTCTCTCGGAGCTCAGGAGCCCCACGAGCAGGGCAACCGCGAAAAGGATAAGAATTGTGTTCACCATGTCTTCACCCCCTGCTCATATTATGGGAAAACGCCTGCCCGTTCCTCCGAGCGTCCATCCTTGAAAGGGTCTATTTCCTGGTTCTTGCCAGGATGCGGTCCAGGGCCTCTTCGTGCTCTTGCGTGTGATGGCAGAGGGCCTGCATGGCCGCGGAAACCTCCAGGGTCTCCTCCAGGCTCCTGCTCTGGGCAAAGGAGAAGAGGCGTTTGGCCATCCTCAGGGTTTTTGCCGGCTGCTTTGCGATCTCTTCCGCAATCGCCATGGAGCGTTCCATGAGCTGCTCCTGCGGGACCACTTCACTGACCAGTCCGATGCGAAGGGCCTCGGCGGCATCGATGACCCGGCAGGTAAAGGCGAGCTCGCAGGCCTTGGAAAACCCAACGACCCTTGGAAGGAAGAAGGCGCCGCCATCCCCGGGGATCAAGCCCACGGCGGCAAAGGTCTCACCGAACCTCGCCTTTTCCCCTGCCACACGGATGTCACACATGCAGGTAAGGTCACAGCCGGCCCCTATTGCAGGCCCGTTCACCGCAGCGATGGCGGGCACATCGAGGCGGGTCATGGCAAGGGGGATCCTCTGGATCCCGTTTTGGTAGCCTTCACGGATCTCTGCAGGGCTGCCGCCGAACATCCCTTTCTTCTCCTTCATGTCCTTCACGTTCCCGCCGGCGGAGAAAGCGGATCCCGCGCCGGTGAGAATGAGTGCGCAGACATCCTCGTCATCCTGGACCTCGCCACAGACATCCTCGATTTCCCGGATCATGGTGGCTCCGGTGATGGCGTTCCGGATGTCGGGCCGGTTCAGGGTCAGGATCGCAACCGGACCTTTTTTTTCGAACAGGATCTCTTCGTAAGCCATGTCGTGTTCCTCTTTCCTTGGAGTGGGCGGAAGGTGGGCCCTTCCGTTTAGTCCTCCTTGACCTGCGGAAGCTTCGTGCGGTTCTCCATCCGCTTGCCTTCCACCGTGATCACCAGAGGGTGGTCGTGAATGTTCAGGCAACCCCGGATCTTGTCCATGTCCAGGGACATGGGGTCGTCAGGATTGTAGACGTGGGGAGGGAAGTACCAGTCCAGCCAGGCGCAGTAGTCGCCTGCCTTGATGTTCTCGAGGGTGGACACGCTGTAGGTGGCCCCGTAACAGCGACGGATCCCCCTCACAGGGCCGAGCCGGAAGGCAATGGTGTCTGCGGCCACATCCCCGTGGTCCGCGCGAAAGGTGATCAGGCTGTAGAGAAGGTTGGCCTCTCCGAAGAACTTCATGGTGTCGATGTAGTCCACGCCCTGGCCGCCACCGAGAGGGGTGGTGTCCATGGAGACATAGAAGATCTTCCTGTCGCAGAAAAACATGAAGGACAGCCCTGTGAGATGCTTCTTCACCCTGCGATTCCGCCCGGCACGAACACCCTCATCAACGCGCAACAGCCTCATCCTGTTCTTCGAATGCATGAATTCCGTGTCCTTCCTGTGAGCCGAGAAATGGTACTAGATACAAATGGAACGGGTCAATGCTTGATCATCCCTCTGCACCGTGGCATGCTTCTGGTCAGGAATAACCTGCAATCCCTTTCAGGGGAGTGAGTGTCAAATGCCTGTGAGACTCGCCGGGAAGATGCAAAACGAAAAGACGGACGATTTCGACAGCCAGTACCCTGCCCTCCTGCAGACCTGCCGGAACGATCCGAACAGCCTCCGTGCCTACAGGGAAGCCTTTGCCATTGCCCGCGAATTCCGGATCAAGGTGGTTGAACCCCGCGCGCTGGAGGTGGACCGGAAGGCCATGGAAGACCCCACCTATGTGGACCAGGACACCCTGCGCCTGGCCTGCGAGTACCGCCTGTTCAGTCAGGTCTTCCCCAGGATGATGGGCGGCCAGGGCTTCCCCTTCGGGGCGTCCATGGTGAGCTGCGAAGAGATTGCGGCAGGGTGCCTGGGGCTCGCCAACCTCATCTTTGTCAACTGCCTGGCCATTGCCTGTGTGTCTTCCTCCTTTGACCTGGAATGGATCATGGAGTTTGCCGACATCGTGTGCGAGAGCGAAAAAGCAGGGAAGCCCCGGCTCCTGTCCACGGCCATCACCGAACCGGGTGCGGGATCGGACGTGGAAGACGATGAGCTGGTGAACCGGGCCGATCTCTGCTCCCACGCAAAGCCTGTCTCAGGCGGCTACCTGCTCAACGGGAGGAAGGTCTTCATTTCCAACGGCCACATCGCAGACACCCACGTGGTCTTTGCGCCCACGGACCCGAAGAAGCCGGGAGAGACCATGCACGGCTTCCGGGTCCGCGCCGGCACCCCGGGATTGAGCATCGGGAGGGTGGAGCGGAAGATGGGCCAGAAGGCGTGCGCCGCGGCAGAGCTGATCTTTGAGGACTGCTTCATTCCGCAAAAGGACAGGATGAGCAGGGAATCCACTTACATTAGGGGCGTGGAACTGGCACTGGGGGCAACACGCGGGGGCGTGGGGGCCTTTGGAGCAGGCGTGGCACGGGGCGCTTTTGAGCGTGCCCTGAGCTATTGCAGGACGCACCGGCTGGCGGGAAAGCCCATGATCGAGCACCAGTGGGTCCAGTTCAAGTTGACCCGCATGCTCCAGAACGTGCTGACAGCGCGAAGTGCCTACCTGGAGGCCCTGCTGACCAACGAACAGGACGGGCTCCTGTTCGCCACGAACCCACCGATCCTCACCAGGGTGGAGGCGGTTCTCCCGGAACGGGTGATCACCAGCAGGGCCTTCCGCAGGATGCTCAGGTACGGACCGGCCGGGAAATTGATTCGAACGCTTGCGGATTCCCTCACCCACGAGAGATTGCAGCGCGCCTCGGCCAGGGGAGCCTCGGCAAAGAGCCTGGGCACGGACCTCGGCATGGAAAACTGTTCCCTGGCCATGGACCTGATGGGCCCGGACGGCATCCGTCACGACAGGGGCATGGAGAAGCTCTACAGGGACGCAAAGCTTCTGCAGATCTACGAAGGCACGAACCAGATCAACCTGCGCGAGGTGTTCAAGGCTTCCCTGGGAAGGCCCGCGGAGGTCTAACCTGCACATGAAACCTTCGGAGGATGAAAATGGAGAACCATCCATCCCCGGAAATCCGGCTTTTTTGCGACTCCTTGAAAAGGTTCATGCACAAGGAGGTGGCTCCCAGAGTGGAGGCCGTGGATCACTACCCGGTGGTGCCCGAACCTGCAGGCACCTTTGAAAGCCTTCTTGCAGGGCTGGACGAACTGGGCCTGTTGAGCTTGCTGTCGTCACAGGAATCCACGGATGCGGAAGGAGCCATGGAGCTGCTGGCTGCTGCCGTCGAGACCATGGCACAGACCTATGCCTCTGTGCCGGCATTGATCCTGGCACACACCCTGGCCCAGTATCTCGTGAGCGTACAGGGGACAGAAGAGCAGAAGCAGCACTGGCTCGCACCTCTCGCTTCCCGCGGGAGAATGCCGCTTCTCGCCTTCCCCATGTACCTCGAACCCGATGGGACCGGCCTGGAACTCGAAGACTTCACGGATGAGAACAGGGCCCGAACACTCCTCGGCTCCTGCGATCTCGTGGTGAACAGCCCGCTTGCAGACGCTCTCCTGCTGCCCGTGCGCGTGGACGGGGGTCTCGGGATGATCCTCCTTCCCCGGGACACGGATAGGCTCTCCCTGTCCGAACCCGTGCTCACACTGGGCCTCAGGGGATGTCCGGTTGCGGATGTGGAGGCGGACGGGGTCGTCGTTCCTGATGAGGCCGTCCTGGGCGGATGGGGAACGACCTCCCTCAAGGAGGTTTACAACGTCTTTGCCGGACCGGTTGCCGCCCTGTGCGCCGGCATCTGTGCAGGAAGCCTGCATGAAGCGGCCGCTTACGTTGAAGAGCGGCGGCAGGGGGGACACCTCCTCCGTGAATATTCCCAGGTGCGCATGATGCTCGCGGGCATGGCAAGGGATTGCGAGATCGCCAGGACCGCTGCGCAAAGCCTCTCAAGGCCCGAAGGGGTGAAAGGGGAACAGGCCATCAGCCTGTTCGTTTCCGCAAGGGAAGGCGTTACCCGTGCCGTACAGGACGGCGTGCAGCTTCTCGGCGGCTACGGGTACATGGAAGATTACGGGCAGGAACGCCGGATGCGGGACGCGAAACAGGCCCAGATACTGCTGGGGAGAGACGACCTGCGCAGGCTCGATCTGGGGGAGGCCTGCTTAACGTCATGAACCGGGATTTTGCAGACATACAGGCCAGGCATCTCATGCAATGCTGGTCGGCGCAGCAAGGCTATGCACCCATTCCCGTTGCCAGGACCGAGGGCTGCTGGATCCACACCACGGACGGACGGCGTATCTTTGACCTGAGAAGTGCGCACGAGTGCATCAATCTCGGGTTCAACCATCCCCGGGTGATCCGGGCGATGCGGGAGCAGATGGACAGGGTCATCTATGTGACCGACGACTTCGCCACCGAGCCCACAGCCCTGCTTGCTCAAAAGCTGGCCCACATCACACCGGGAAGCCCGAACAAGCGGGTCTTCTTCTCGCAAAGCGGGGCGGCCGCAGTGGAAGCCGCCATCAAGGGCGCCCGCATGTACAAGTACAACACCGTCCTCAAGGGCGGGGACGCACTCACGGACGCACCACGGCAGTATCCCTTCCCCTACAAGATCGTGTCCCGCTATCGCTCCTGGCACGGGACCACTGCAGGTGCATCCTCGGTCAGCGGTGACCCGAGGCGATGGTTCCTGGAACCCTTCACGGTTCCCGGCATTGTCTTTGCCCCGGAAGCCAATCCCTACCGCTCCCCTTTCGGCCCGGGCACGGACCCTGCGGATGCCTCCATCGAATACATGGACTACCTCATCGAGCAGGAAGGGGGCAGCAGCAAGGTGGCTGCCATGATCATCGAGCCGGTGGTGGGGAGCAACGGGATCATTCCACCCCCGGCCGGGTACATGGAACGGCTGGTTCAACTCTGCAGGAAGTGGGATCTCCTGCTCATCGCGGACGAGACCATGACCGGCATGGGACGGACGGGCAGGATGCTGGCCGTGGAGCACTACGGCGTGGAGCCGGACATCATCGTCATGGGCAAGGCGCTCGGTGCTTACTGCCCCCTGGCTGCAACCATCTTCTCCGAAAAGGTGGCAGGCACTTTCGAGGACAACATCTTCGGGCACGGGCAGAGCTTTTCCGGGCATGCCCTTGCCTGTGCGGCGGCGCTGGCAAGCATCGAGGTTCTGACAGAGGAGAACCTGGTGGAACATGCCGCGGCCATGGGCGAGGTCCTCGGGTCCCGGTTGAGTGCGCTCGGTGAAAAGCACAGAAGCGTTGGAGACGTTCGCGGTCTCGGGCTCTTCTGGACCCTGGAGATCGTCAAGGACAGGCAGGCCGGGACGCCGGTTCGAAAGGCCACGGAAAAATACGATGAAACCATCGTCACGACACTGGCCAGGGTTCTTCTGAAGGAGAAGAACGTGTACATCCCTTCGGACAAGTTTGGCATCTGGGTCGTGCCGCCCCTGATCGTAACCAGGGACGAAATCGACTTCATCGTGGAGGCCATCGACCAGGCCCTCGACCTTGCGGATGAATGGGTAACGAACGAGGCATTGCCGGAAGGAAAAGGCTGATGCAGGTTCTTCAGGAGGTCCGATCCTTTAAACACAACGGCTCAGGCCGAGACCTTTTCAGGGTCCCGGATGCGGAGTGGAACGACTGGAGGTGGCAGATCGAGCACCGCCTCCGGGGAGAGGCGGGACTGGAGCGGATCCCGGGACTCGGGACCGCAGAACGGGCGGGCATACGACGGGTCCTGCAGCGATATCCATGGTCTGTAACGCCCTACCTCTTTTCCCTGGTTCAATGGGAGAACCCCGAGGATCCTGTTCGAAAGCAGTTTCTTCCGGACCCGAGGGAGGGATCAGACGCGGATGGCGGGTGTCCGGATCCCCTGAAAGAGCGGGAGCACACGATTGTCCCCGGGCTCATCCAGCGCTACCCGGACAGGGCGGTTCTTCTCTCAACGAACGAGTGTGTGGCCCACTGCAGGCACTGCTTTCGCAAAAGGCTCTGGCTCGAGCCCCTCTGCCGGTATGATCCGGATCAGTGGGAAAGGGTCCTTTCCCACCTTCGTTCCGATCCATCCATCCGGGACGTGCTCATCTCCGGCGGGGACCCCCTGACCCTTCCGGACGAGACACTGGAAGAGCTCCTTCACGACATCCGGTCTATCCCGCACGTGGAGATCATCCGCATCGGCACGAGAATCCCGGTGGTCCTTCCGCAGCGGATCACGTCCGGGCTCTGCCGCCTGCTGGATGCTTACGGGCCCGTGTGGCTTATCACCCAGTTCAACCACCCGCAGGAGATTACCGGAGAATCCGCAGCCGCGTGCCGGAGGCTGCTCCGGGCCGGTGTGCCGGTGAACAACCAGTCCGTGCTCCTTCGGGGCATCAACGACGACCCGCGCACAATGAAACGACTCTGCCGTGAGTTGCTCCGTATACGGGTGAGACCTTATTACCTTCACCAGTGTGACCCCGTGTCCGGAACCAAACACTTCCGCACGCCCGTGGAAAAGGGGATCGAGATCATCAGGGAATTGCAGGGGAGCATCACCGGGCTGGCCGTGCCCAGGTTCATGGTGGACCTGCCCGGAAAAGGGGGCAAGGTTCCCCTTCAACCGGACTACGTCGTCTCCAGGTGTAAGGGAGAGATCCTTTTACTGAGCCACACCGGGGAGATCGTTTCCTACGAAGATCCTTAGAAATCCTTAGAAGCCCTCGAACTCGGTCCTGGCGATGATGTCGTCCTGGATCGCCTTGCCCAGGTCCGTGAAGTAGGCGCTGTAGCCGGACACGCGCACCACCAGGTCGGGATACCGGTCAGGGCTGGCCTGCGCATCCCGGAGGACCTGGTTGGAGATGATGTTCAGCTGAACGTGCATCCCCCCCAGATCGAAGTAGGTTCCCAGCAGGGTTGAAAGCATCTGCCGGTGCGCCTCGGTCTTGCAAAGGACGGGATTCATCTTCACGTTCAGCGAGGACCCGTTGCTGATCTTTTCATGATCGATCCGGGCCGCAGACTTCAGAACAGCCGTGGGCCCCTTTCTCTCGGAACCGTTCGTGGGGCTCAGGCTGTTGGAGATGGGCTCACCCGCCCTGCGCCCGTCCGGGGAGGCGCCCAGAAGGGAGCCCTCCAGCACGTGCACCCCGTAGGAGAAGAAGCTCGGTCGGAAGGGCCCGCCATGGATGTTCCGGTGACGGGTGACGGCTTCACAGAAGTAGGCTGCCAGACTGCGGGCCATCTCGTCGGCCTCCTCATCGTCGTTCCCGTACTTGGGAGGACGCCTCAGGCAGAGCAGGCGAACAGCGTCCTGGCCGCGGAAGTTGGTGTCAAGGGCCTTTCGGAGCTCCTTCATGGTGACACGCTTCTCGTCGAACACGAGCCTCTTCACGGCCACGAGCGAGTCCGCCGCGGTTGCCAGCCCCCTGGCGCTGATGGACCCGAAGTTGTAAAGCGCCCCTCCCCGGGTCATGTCCCGGGCGTTCTCGATGCACCCCACGAGAAAGGATGAAACGTAGGGGCAGGGGTAGTGCTCCGCATAGACGCGGTCCTTCACATGGACCCCTTCCGCAATGAGGTCCACACAGGCATCCACCTGCCGCCTGTAGGCCTCCAGAAACTCGTCAAAGGTACGAAACGCCTCGGGGTCACCCGTATCCGGGCCGATCCGGGCCCCCACCATCCGGATCTTCCCCCGGTTGAAGACCATCTCCATGGCACCCGCCAGAGAGATGTCGTTGCCCGAGGTGCATCCGAAGGTGTTGCCTGCAGAGGTGGGCTCCACGCACCCGATGATGGCATAGTCGCGGGCATCCTCCAGGGTGTATCCGCACGCCTGGAGGGACGGGATGATGACATCGTCGTTGAACAGGGCAGGCCCGCAGGTGGAGGCGATGACCTCGGTCACCCTGTTCCGGTATTCGGCCGGCGCGTCCCTGTGCATCCGGATGGAGATGCTGTTGGACATGTTGCGCATATTGCTCACCGCATCCAGGAAGAGGTGTGTCAAGGGGTTCACCGCATCCCTGCCGTCCCGGTCCACGCCGCCAAGGGTCACGGCCTGGTTGTCTCCCCCCAGCTCGCTGGCCGTGTTCTTGGCAAAGGAGGGAAGCACGAGCAGGTTGTAGCTCAGCTTGATGAGGAGCTCCTCGAGCAGCTCCGTGGCCGTTTCCGGTTCCAGTGTTCCCTGTTCCACATCCTTCTTGTAATAAGGGTAGAGAAACTGGTCAGGCCTGCCGATGGCAAAGATTCCTCCCATCCCATGCGCGATGAGCGCCGTGACCTGGGTGAACCACAGGAACTGGAGGGCCTCGTGGAAGCTTTCCGGCGGCTCGTGGGGCACGCGCCTGCAGTGGGCGGCAATGGTTTCCAGCTCCTGCCTGCGATCCTCATCCGTTTCCCCCTCAGCCATGCGCTCGGCCTCTTCGGCAAACCGCAGGGCAAACCGCTGAACCGCGTCACAGCAGAGGATGACCGCATCCAGGAAGGCGATCCCCTCGCTGTCCTGATCCGGTCCTTTCTTCTTGAGCAACCCGGAGCGCTTTGCCTCCGCCTCCTTTCGGATGCCTCGAAACCCCTTCCGGATCACATTGTGGTGGCCGAGAACCATGTGGCCCTGAACATCAAAGACGTTCATCACGAGACCGGGGTTGTTCAGGGTGAGTTCCCGCCTTCCTGACCGGAATCTTCGCGGGTTGTCGGCAAAGGTCCGGATGATCCGGTACAGGTTACGCGCCCCCATGGCCCTGTACCGGGCAGCCACACTCCTGGGGTCGTGCCGGATGAACAGGCTGCGGAGCCTCTCTTCCCAGAGCTTCCCCCTCCGGTCCCGCACGGTCTTCCCCTCCCAGTAGGGGAGGATCTCCTCCAGCAGTTTCTTCTTGTCTTCCCTGGAGATGTGAAACGGCCTGCTCTTCCGGTTCTGGAGCTCGTCCAGCTCCATCTTCATGACCACGTTCATCTCCCCGCGCTCCACGGGAAGAACCGCACCCACGAGCTTGCCGGACCGGTTCCCCACGATCCTCTCCTCGTCGAGGATGTAGATGTCCATGTTCTCCAGGGTGTGCGCCAGGGCCTTGGCACTTCTGAGCGCCGGGTGCTCCCCCTCCGTGTTCCTGAACACCTCGGTAAAGAAACGGGCCCGCTGGATGCAGATCTCGTAGGGCGCCGAGAGGATGCGGTTCTTCAGGGCTTCTGTTCTTGTTTCCGGAGTAGGGAAGCTGGAGACTTTCAGGGAAGTAGCTGAAGGCGCCATGGGCTTTGCTCCTGTCGGGACCGGGGAAGC
>CAZSUQ010000097.1:0-11255 GCA_964609935.1 uncultured Thermodesulfobacteriota bacterium
CCGGCTTTCAGCCGTAATATTAAATCCACCTGCTTTAGCAGGTGGTTGTTTAATCATTGGCTGCAGTTCCACTCATCGATTGAATAGTTCCCCTCGAAACCTAGACATTTTCAGGATTCCATATCCCAACCGTGTCACCCCGCAATCCTTTGCTTGCACAGAACATTTCATAATGAGAGGGGGAAAAGCCTGCCAGGTGATCAGGGACCGTTCCCGGCTCTTCCCCGGTTTTTCCGAATGTCATCACGACACGGTCGGTTTTCCGAACGCGTGTTTCCGACCGGACCTTGCCACCCTTGGCACTTCGCAACCCATTGGTTTGACGAAAGATATCATGATGAGAGGGTGAAAGCGCCTTCCGGGCCTTCAAGGACCGGCCCAGGCTCTACCTCCTCGTTCTGAGCTTCATCAGGAGATTGGAACGATTCAATATCGCTCCTGCGAAACCCGAAAGGAATCGATTGCCGACTCACGACGGTCTAGGGTTGCAATCTGTCGAATCGCGTTCAGCCTAATTTCAGAGAGAAGGTTCTCCGGTACTCGTTCTTATTTCAATCTGAGGAGCTTTCTCGGATCGGTTGTACCAGCAGCGTGAGTCCTCGATTTTCATGAACCTGAACGGATTCGCCTTTCTCAACGGGAGGAAGGTTCCCAGTTACCTCAGCTCTCCACCTCTCACCCCGTATCAAAACGTAGCCTGAAGGCGCCAACCGTTCTTTGGCGATCCCTCGAGACCCTATCATAGAGTGTATTTGTCCGGAAGGGTCTGGATCATAAGCTCGCCACGTGAAGGGAAACAGGATTACATCCATTGCGACCCAAACCAGGACAATAGACAACATCAGCCAGGCATGAAGATCGAATATCCAATTTGCGATGATCAGAAATAGGCCGAGCAGCACCAGACCGGGAATCTGAAAGAGCCCGTACCTCAGTATCACTCGTGCAAGCCGGCTACGCCAATTCATGAAATCCCCATTTGCAGCCCTGTTCACGCTCTGCAAAGAAACCAGGCAGTGGGTTCGACTACGAATCTACCGTTCCGTGGACAAATCATCAAACATACTGAGAAACTTGAGGGGATCCTCCTTTCACGCCGAGTATCTCTTGACAACAGATTGAAAAGGTCGGCAACGATCCAAGGTCCAGCCCCATTTTCTCAGCAGGTCATCTGGAGATAGGTGGTTTTCGGGTGAGGGTTTTCTCAGACTGGCAGCGATCCGCACCTTCCGAGGGTCGGATTTCTTTACTATCTCTATTTCAAAGGTGATAATCTTCTGAAGTGGAGATCGCGAGCAAATACATGAGAGCGGACCGGCGCCGCAGTCAGTCGCACGCCATTTTCTAGAAAGGAGAAACAGAAATGGGTGATAAGGGGAAAAAAGATAAGGGCAAAAGGGAGCAACAGAAAAAGGTCCAGCGTAGTCTCATGGAAAGACGGAAACTAAAGAAAGAAAAGAAGAGTAAATGAATGTCCAGTCTTGCTTCATGAGGTCAAACAAGCGATGAAGATGGCTTTGAAAGTGGGGCTGAAGAAGGAGTTGAATTGATGAAGAAGGGTATCCCGTGCGTATACAGAACGGGGGAGACTTGGGCCGTGTTTAGGCGATCTTCTGGTTGCAGCGTTTACAGTAGGTGGTGCCCGCCGGGTTGATAAAACCGCAGCTTTGACAGGTCCTGCCGGCGGCGTTTCCACTCTGGAGGAGCTGGGTTCCGCACATGGAGCAGAACCGGGCATTTGGTTCGGCCGCGGCCCTGCACTTGGGACATTCACGAACTCCCAGCTTCGATCCGCATTGCCTGCAAAACTCCGCATCGTTATTATTGAGTGTGCCGCACGACGAACATTCCATTGGACGTCCTCTCAGGGTTTATCGTAGATCCTTTCGGGGGTTCTGCATGGTTACCTTCATCGCCCTTCACCTCAATATACCGTAGCCGAGTATAATAGTCGAAACGAGAGATGAAAAGATTTGCCAAGGACGACGCTAAAATCTCTTGCAATGCATGTTTGGAGTACCGATCCTCTTCTCATGAAAATTCGAACTGATACAACTCTTGCTCAAGAGTCTTCGAAGATAGTAGGTCTCTTCGAACTATTCAGGTTTAGCGATCTCCATAGCGCTTGCCAGTAGGCTCACCCCAAGGTCTTCCTCTCCCGCCGAATATGTCGTCATGACAGGCCGAAAAAGGGTATTTCAGTTCAGGGGCCGACCCTGCTTTCTGAGTAGGTCATCTGGACACTGTCGCTTTTCTGGCTGCGTGTTTCCGAGACTGTATGGCAGAAGTATAGCTCTTTCGGAGGCAGGATTTCTTTGCGAGGTCATAACAAACTATGGAAACAAAAAGGCCACGCCCGGAGGCATGGCCTTGTGGTTGCCTGAGATTACAATGCGAAGCTCACTCTCCCTCGGTTCTCCTCACACGGAAGGCCGAAGCTCAGAGATCAGAAAACAATCCCCGGCTGACGGGCCCAACAAATCGCCGGATACAAGTCTGAGCTGCTGAGAGCGAGATCCTGTCAACCGAGGCACCAGCCCTCGGCTACGTTATTGTTCTCGTTGGTCTCGCCGACCACGGCGGCAGAATCGGCTCTGATCTCGAACTCGCAGTCAGGATTGAAGCACCAAGGGGCCGAAGTAGGGAAATTGAAAGGGCCCACGACGGTCGAACTGCCAGCCGGGATCGCCGGTGTCGCCAAGTCTACGGGCCCACCGGGTAAGAACTCGACTGTTGTTGTGGAAGGAGGGGCCTCAACTGACCCAATGTTCTCTATCGTCACGAATATCCCTCCGGGGGTGTAATCGCAATAGGGTGGCACGACGCCGGGATCCACCACCACCAGGTCTGCGCAGCCGCTCATCAGGATCGCTCCCAATAGGGCCACGAACGATGAAACAAAACGTGCGTTATTCATCTCCTCCTCCTTTCTCCGTTTAAAGAGTTTCTGATTCCCAGAACTTACATCAATGTCTGGATCTAGTTCAAGAAAAAACAATCGGTTCAATTGTCAATAATCCCACTCGAAATAGCCTGTTTTCGGACGAGGATCTTCTGTGACTGTATGGCAGGAATCTGGAAAATTTCAGAGGACGATTTCTTTGCGAGGTCTAAAAGAGATCTGGATATAGAAAAGGCCACATCCGCGATGGATGCGGCCCTTTGAAATGTTCAGAAACCAGAACTCCAAAAATCAGAAAACAACCCCCAGCTACCGGGCACAGCGGAATCCGCGGTACTCCTTCCATCCTACATCAGGAAATCCGAAACTGCGCTCGGCCACACGCACGAAGCTCGATTCGACGTACCAGCCTCCATCGCGCACAACGCGGTAGTTGCCACTTACGGGACCCGGAGGATCGTTTGGAGGACTGACAGAGTAATAGTTCGAGTCGTACCAGTCGTTCACCCACTCCTCCACATTCCCGGCCATGTCGTAGAGCCAGTACCCGTTCGGTGCATAGCTACCAACTGGGTGAGTATCGTTATCACAAATTCCATTGTGACAATGATTCCAGCAGAGACAACTAAGTGGCGGGTGGCACCTATAATGGCAGGCATCGTCACAATCGATCGTATCCCCCCACGGGTACCGCCTCCCTGCTAGGCTGCCCCGGGCCGCGTACTCCCACTCAGCCTCCGTAGGCAGCCGCTTTCCGGCCCATGTACAGTAGTCCGTGGCCTGGTTCCAGTTTACCCAGATCACCGGGAACTCGTCATAGGCAGGATTCCCGTAGTAGGTCTCCCGCGTTCTGCTGAACGTGTAATAAGGTGGGGTGCACCCGCCGTCGTCCACGCACTCGGCGTAATCCGCGTTGGTCACCTCGTGCGCATCCATCATAAAGGCCGAGATGCACACGTTGTGTACCGGCAGTTCACCGGCATCTCCTTCGCTGAAAGCGTCCCCCATATCAAAACACCCGGCAAGAATTCGGATGATGACACACCGGTCATCATGGTCCACCCTGCCGTCGCAGTCATCGTCGATTAAATTGACGCAAGCCTCATCAGCAGCAGGGTGAACGTGTGAGTTTGAATCATCGCAGTCTAATTCAGGATAGGTACATGCCTCCGAAGCGGGATTTCCATATCCATCTCCGTCATTATCAATGCATGCCGGTGGAGACCAGGGTTCCTGCCCCATCAGGAACATACCAGACAGTAGAATGATACCGATCCAGACAAAAACTGTGCTTCGTGAAAACATGGCTTCCCCCTTTCATTTCCATGAAGGGTTGTTATTCAAAGTTTAATGTAAGGCAAACATGATGACGATATCAAGAGAAAAAAGGTGTTTTACAGAATGGCCTTCCACGTAGAGACAAATCAAACTCTCTTAAGGGGTATGACATGCCAGGGATGTGCAGAGGATTTCACTCTTCTTCGGTAGAACCCATGTTCAGAAGGTGGTGTGTTCTATATGGCAACTGAAGAGGTCGGTCTGAAATATGGATTTTTACTGATCTGCATGTCTGCTCGGTGCGGATTATCTTCTGCCGCATCCACCGTGAAGGATCGAGTCGGGTTGGCAAAGATGGGTGGTGCTATCAACATGGTCCTTGAAAAAGAGCCCTTATTGGAGGGTATGGGATAGTTTTTTCTCTTGACAGGCCGCCTTTAATGGATGCCAATATTTCTAAATTAAAAGCTTTTCACTGTTCGAAGCGAGATGTGGATATCCATTGCAGAAGTTTCAAGCAGCAGTTTTTAAGAGGATTTTCCCTTCGATTTTAAAAGGAAACGATCTTGTGTAAACGAAAAACGTTACGTCAAAGTGACGTATTTGGTGAGTACGGCTCATTCCTAGGGATTTTGACTTGGGCTGTCCATGGCCCTCGCCCAATTCCGCTATCCTGCTGAATTGTCGCAAGCCTTGCATCAAGGTATTTTTCAAAAGCCTGCTAATCCAAAATCGGGGAGGGGTGTCTCAAACACCCAGTGAAGCTCTTTGGGCAGGGCGCGATAGTCCATCTGGTCCAGAACGTCCGAAAAGTCGCGGCTGTTGTAGGTGTGCCAGTACAGGAGGGTCTTGTCCTTCAGTTCTTCTTTCCGGTTCTGCGCGAATCCGCAGAGCGCGGCAAAGGCCTTTCCCGTGTAGGTGGGCTCCAAAGAAAATGGTCCGCACTCCTTTGCCAGCCGGATGGCGTCCATCCCCTCCGGTGTGGGTTTCCCATAGGTCTCGCCCAGGTAGCCCGGTTCGTGGACCACGTGTCCCAGGCCCACTTCGGGTAGAGCGGAGTCGTACTTCGCCATGAACCTCCACACACTCCTGACGGTACGCGCCACCGCCTTTGCACCGCTGAAGAACGGGAAGGCCACCTGAACCGGGTGCACACGGGTCTTGAGCCCTGCGAGCTCAAGGCCCACGGCAAGACCGGCTGCCGTGCCACAGGAACCGCAGGACACGAAGAGATGGTCCGGTTCCGGCATCTCCCCCCTGTCCACCTGTTCCTTCAGCTCGAACGCCGCGTTCACAAAACCCAGGGTTCCACGTGCCGAACTGCCTCCCGGCACCATCAGGTAGGTGGAGCGGCTTGGCACGTATTCCCAGAGGATCTTTGAGATGATTCCCGCTGTGCCGCGGGCGTAGAGGATCTCGTTCTTCAGGTGGAGATTCAGGAGCAGGTTCCTCCTGACATAGGTTGTCAGGGGCTGGTTCACAATGGCGGCAATGGGATGCAGGCCCAGTTCGTTGCAGAAGACCGCATTGGCAACGCAGTGGTTCGAGCCGATTCCGCCGATTGCGATCACCTTTTTGCATCCCTTGTCCTTGGCATGCGCCAGGATGAATTCGAGCTTTCTCACCTTGTTCCCACCGTAAAGGGGGGAGCTGAGATCATCGCGCTTCACCCAGAGGGATGGGATGCCCAGTCTTTCCTGAAGAGCCGTGCAGGGCTCCACCGGTGTTTGCAGGGGCGCGAGGTCGACCCATGGAATGCGATCCGCAAGGGAAGGAACCTGCTTGAACAGGAGAGGCTTTTCCCGGTGCTTGGTCATTTGCCGATATCCCTTTCATCACATGGAACGATTTGTTCTGCGTTGTTACGAGTTCCCTCTTCGAAGAAGGTGGGCCGCGCCGGCAGGGCTTTTTGGTTGATGTGTCTCTCCGGTCTGCGTTATAAACGGGAATCCTGAGGGACGAAGATCGCGGGTTCCATGCGTGGATAAGGCTTCTATTAATAGACCGTTCCATGCAAGAGTGCAAATGAACGAATGAGGGGTGCCGTATGGGTCGAGATGTTTTGCGGACAAGGATATGCGAGATGCTCGGGATCGAGTACCCGGTGATCTGCGCCGGGATGGGGAGCTACTTCTTCAACCTCAAGGCCGTGACCGGCGCCGGGCTCGCGGCGGCCGTGAGCGAAGCAGGAGGTCTGGGGGTCATCGGCGGGGCCATGATGACCCTGGACGAGCTTGTGGAGGCGATTCGGGAGGTGAAGAGCTTGACCGACAAGCCCTTTGGTGTGGACCTGCTCCTGCCCTCGAGCATCGGCCCGGCCACCGACGATATGGACGGGTTGAAAGACCTGACCTTTGAACAGGTCATGGGCATGCTTCCAAAGGAACAGAGGGAGTTCGTGGAGGAGCTTCAAGAGGAGATCGGGGTGGTCAGGACGCCCGTGAAGCTGAAGTTCAACACCACCACGCTCAGGCCCAGGGAGGCGGTGGACATCTGCCTGGAGGAGAAGGTGCAGGTCTTTGCCGCAGGGCTGGGCAACCCGGCTTTCATGGTCGAGGAGGCACATGCACAGGGCATGGTGGTCATGGGGCTGGTGGGGAACGTGAAGAACGCAAGGCGTGTGGTAGAGTCGGGCGTGGACGTCGTGATTGCCCAGGGGACCGAGGCCGGCGGGCACACCGGAAGGGTGGGCACCCTTGCCCTGATCCCCCAGGTGGTGGACGCGGTTTCTCCCGTGCCCGTCCTGGCGGCAGGCGGCATCGGGGACGGGAGGGGGCTAGCCGCTGCACTGGCGCTGGGTGCAGAGGGAGCCTGGGTGGGCACGGCCTTTCTTGCCACCGAGGAGTCCGAGGAATTCCACTTCAACAAGGAGAAGGAGGTCCGTTCGGACGAGGAGGGGACGCAGGTTACAAAGATCTTCACCGGCAAGACCATGCGCGGCATCAAGTGCGAGCTCATGCGGCGATGGGAAGATGCAGGGATGAAAACACTGCCCATGCCGTTTCAAACGTTGCTCATGGCGGAGCTGATCAACGGCCTGATTGAAGGTGGGCACCTGGATTACATCGCCGGCCCGGGAGGGCAGGTCTCCGGGCTGATCAAGACCATACGCCCTGCCAGGGCTGTTCTGGAAGACATCGTCACCGGTGCGGTCCGGATCCTCCATGAGGACCTGCCGAAAAGGGTCGAGGTGTCCAGGAACACAGAGGATCGTGAAACAGGGAGGGGCTGATGGACTTTGTAATCGTGGGAGCGGGAATCTGCGGGCTGGAACTCGGGGCCATGCTCGCCCATGACGGGCACATGGTCACGATTCTGGAGAAACAGAAAAGGATCGGCGGCCGGGCGTTTCTCTGGGAAAAGGACGGCTTCGTTGTGGACAATGGTGTCCACCTCATACGCTTCGGTCCGAAGAGCGCCACTGCCGCTGTGTTTCGCCACATCGGGGAAGATATGGCCTTTACGGATCTGGGCACCTCCTACGTGCTGGACGAGGACGGAAGGGTCAAGGACTTTCCCACCAGCCCCAGGGGCTTCCTCACCACCCGGCTGATGACGCTGCGGGAGCGGCTTCGCGTCCTCGGCATCCTCATCAAGCTCAAGCGCCAGGACCCCAGGGACCTGCTCGACACCTCTGTTGCAGAGTGGATGGATCGGATGGGGTTTTCCGGCGGGCTTCGCAGGTACCTGACCCTTGTCACCGCCTCCATGCAGGTCTGCCCCTTTACCGAGCGGTCCAGTGCCGGGGAGATGCTCCTGAACTTCCGGTCCGTACTGGTAAAGGGCAAATCGGTCATGTATCCCACCCTCGGGTGGAAGTGGATCTATGACACGCTGACCCGCACCGTGGAACGAAACGGCGAGATTCGAACCGGTGCAGAGGTTGACTCAGTGATCGTGGAGAGGGGCAGGGCCGTGGGCGTTCAGGTGGGAGAGGAGCGGATCGAGGCGGACAAAGTTGTGGTGAACCTTCCCTGCCAGGAGCTGTCCTCCATCCTGGACGAATCCCGTCTCGATGCCTCGTTTGCCAGGCTCTGCAGGGAACAGCGTCCCACCGCAGGCGTGGTTCTGGACTACGGATTGAGCCGGAGGATAAGTGAGGACACAGGGCTCTGGTACGTGTGGGACCCCATGAGCTTCGGCATGTTCACCTCCAACCTGTGTCCGGAATTGGCTCCGCCCGGAAAGCAGCTCCTCACCTGGTTCTACCCCACCCAGTTCGAGGACATGAAGAGCGTGAAGACGGCCCAGGTCCTGTCCGAGAAGATGGAAACCGCCCTGTTCAGGCTGTTCCCGGACCTGGAGGGCGCCGTTGAATGGCGCAGGGTACAGAAGCTTCGCATGGTGGACGGGGTGGAGGTCAACATCCACCAGCACAGGGAGAAGCGGCCCGGCTACGCGTTGCCCGGCTTGAGGAACTGCTACCTGGTGGGGGACTCCCTCAAGGGTCCCGGGGCTGGTGGCGACATCGGGCACGAGTCGGTCCTGGAGTGTTACAGGGAGATCACCGGCCAGGGGCCCTGACGGAAAGAGATTCACAGATAAGGAGGCAATCCATGAAAGCGATGGCAGGCACGGCAAGACGTTCGTTCATCACGGCTCTACTCATCTTCTCGTTCTCCCTCGGCCTGGGCGCATGCGCCGGATCCCAAAAGGCCATGACGCTTCCGTCAGGGGAACTCGAGCCCATTCAACTTCCTCAGCCGCAGATCGACGGCGGCAAGCCCCTGATGCAGACATTGAAGGAGAGGCAGTCCATCCGTTCGTACACCGATGAGAAGCTGCCCCTGCAGGTCCTGTCCGACCTGCTCTGGGCCGCTTTCGGTGTCAACCGCCCTGACTTAGGGAAGCGGACCGCTCCCTCTGCCATGAACTGGCAGGAGATCGACATCTACGTGAGCCTCCAGGAGGGCCTTTACCTGTACGATGCAAAGGAGCACCGGCTGATGCCGATCCTGGCTGAAGACGTGCGGGCCAAAACGGGCAGGATCATCCAGCCGTTTGTGGGCAGGGCGCCCCTGAATCTCGTCTATGTTGCTGATTACTCAAAGGTGAGCATGACGGGCAAGGTGGCGGTATCCAAGGAGGAGCGGCTGGCCTATGCCGCCGCATCCACTGGGAGCATCAGTCAGAACGTCTACCTCTACTGCGCTTCCGAAGGTCTTGGAACGGTTGTACGCGGGCTGATCAACAAATCGGCATTCGCCAAGGCCGCAGGCCTCAGGGAGAACCAGGAAGTCATCCTCGCCCAGAGCGTGGGGTATCCTGAGGAGTGACGGCCGTTCCTTTCCGGATGCTGCCTTTGAATCAAGAAAAGAGAGCCATGTCACGTTGCCGTGTACATGGCTCTCTTTGATTACGCTTTACGAGCAACCGCTATCCAGCGCCCGTCCTGTCGGATCCTGTTCTGGAGTCGCCCCTCTCTACTTGTTCACGTTCTGCCAGAGGCTTGCGTTGGCGTTTCCAAAGCCGCCGCAGAGCATGCCCACACCGTACCTGGCGTCCTTGCAGTCCGTCTTCATGATGTTGTTCAGTGTGACCAGGATCCTCACGCCCGACTCGCCAAGGGGATGCCCCAGGGCCAGCGCGCCGCCCCAAACGTTCACATTGTCAAAGGGTGCGTTCTCCGCTATGCCCAGTTCCCTCATGCAGGCCAGGCTCTGGCTTGCAAAGGCCTCGTTCAGCTCCCACACATCGATGTCCTTCGCGGTGAGGCCCTTCCGGTCGAGCAGTTTCTTTGCCGCAGGCACGGGACCGATCCCCATCACCGTGGGATCGCAGCCCACCATGACGCCTGCCACGTACTTGAGGTGATAGGAGAGGCCCAGCTCATCGGCCTTGTCCCTGCTCATGAGCAGCAGGGCCGCGGCGCCCGTGGTGAGCGGGGAGGAGGTGGCTGCCGTCACGGATCCGTTCGGGTCAAAGGCCGGGTTCATGGTGGCCATCTTCTCCATGGAGATGGTTTCACGCACCCACTGGTCCTTGTCCACCGAGAACTTGGTTCCGTCTTCCTGCTCCCCTTCGATGGGCACGATCTCGTCCTTGAACTTGCCGGCCTGGGCGGCTTCCCATGCCTTCTTGTGGCTCCAGAATGCCATGTTCTCCTGATCCACGCGGGCCACGTTGTAGGTCTGGGCCACCTTCTCGGCCGTGTTTCCCATGGGGATCTCGGCCGGGTTGTACCTTTCGACCAGCTTGGGGGGGAATTCCATGGCAAAGGCCATGGGCACGTGCTGCATGTCCTCTACACCGGAGGCGATGTAGATGTCGCCTTCACCGCACATGATGGCACGGGCGGCGTGCTCGGTGGCGGCCATGCCTGAAGGGCACTGCTGGCCGATCCCGTTTGTGGCCACGCACTCGGGAAATCCGCCGGCAAGCCAGGCGAGCCGGGCGATGTCGTTCTGCATCCCTGCCTGGTTGGCCGTGCCGCAGAACACGGCTTCCACATCTTCAGGCTTGACCTTCGGGTTCCTCTCGAACAGTGCATTGTAGACCGCCACCAGCAATTCATCCGGCCTTACGTTCCGAAACCATCCCTTTTCCGCGTGCGCGCGTGCATTGGGGGTACGAACACCGTCAACGATGACACATTCCTTCATCCGAGTTCCTCCTCACGATAGGGTGTGTTTATCTTTCCCGCATAAGTTTATAAAAAAATAAAAATACCGAAGGGTTAAGCCATCATAGATGCCAGAAATGACGCAGAAAGTCAATTTTTCAGCGCCTGATTGGGGCAGCAGACGTTGCCTGCATAAGGTGGTTCCTTCATAATTCCGTCCATAGAAGATGAAGCGGAGATACGGGGATATCTCGTACACAGAATAAACCATTTTTGTTTGCGGTGAATGAAAGGATGGACAGATGAGTGTGGAAAAGAGACTCGAAGAGATGGGCATTGTCATCCCGGACGTGGCCAAGCCGCTGGCCTCCTATGTTCCGGCCGTGCTCACGGGAAACCACGTCTACACGTCGGGACAGGTCCCGCTGAAGGAAGGCAAGCTCAGGTACACGGGAAAGGTGGGAAAGGATCTCACCCTTGAAGAGGGGGTCGAGGCTGCCCGTGTCTGTGTCC
>CAZSUQ010000098.1:0-11235 GCA_964609935.1 uncultured Thermodesulfobacteriota bacterium
GGCGAAGGGCCAGCGAGGCGGCGCCTGCAATCAGGATGAAGAGAAGGCAGAGCCCGAGCTGCAACCAGCCTATGTCAATCACACTGCTCATGGAGCCGACCTCCCGTCATCTCAAAGAACCTGGCGTCCCCCTGCTGCAGACTTTCCATGGGTTGATGGCTGGCCACCACGAGACCGGTCCTCTCCCTGCTCTGCTGTGCGATCCACTCCTGGATCGCACCTGCCGATTCCAGGTCCAGGTTGGCCAGCGGTTCATCCATGAGAAGGAAGTCCGGCCTGAGAAGCCAGGCCCTCAGGACGGCCACGCGCTGCTGCTCTCCCACGGACAGCTCTTCGGCATCCCGGTTCAGGATCCCCGGGTCCAGGTGAAAGCCTGCAAGCATGGGCTCGAGATCCTTCACTTCGGGCACCGGCTTCTGCTGGTGCGCTGCAAAGGAGAAGGGGATCCGGAGGTTTTCGAGCACAGACAGGCTCCCGGTCATGACCGGTGCCTGGTGAAGGTAGATCACCCGGCTTCTCAGTTCTTCATAGCGAAGATCGGAATAAGGCCTAGCGTCGAGAAGGATTTCCCCCTCCCGGGGTGAACGAAACCGGTTGAGGAGATGGAGAAAGCTCGTCTTGCCGCAGCCCGACTTCCCCTTGAGGAGGAGGATCTCGCCGGAGCGGATGGCAAGGTTCACCCCTTCGAAGAGGAGGTTGTCCGCGTATCCGAAGGAAACGCCCCTGAGCTCGATCATGGCGGGCTCAAATCCATTTCAGGATTCCAAGGAACACGATCAGGCAGACGATGTCCACGAAAAAGATGGTCCCCACGGCCCAGAGCTTCTTCTTCATGGTGGGCATGTCATACACCCAGAAGGAAACCGCAAAGAAGGGGAAGTATCCCAGCAGGAAGATCAGCCACGGCGCGCCCGCGCTCCACCAGGAGTACTCCCACACGAGTGCGCCCGCCTTGTTCAGCAGGACCTCCACGAACACGCAGAAGGCGGAACCCAGAACGGCGTGAAACAGGCGGTTGGGCATGCCCAGGATCTTGACGTTTTTGTCCTCGGGCAGCATCTTGCAGAAGGCGATCCCTGCGATGAAGAACATGAACGAGATCTCGATGTTCAGCCCTATCAGGATGATGTAGGCCGAGTTCATGGCCAGCCCCCAGGCCGGGGCAAATCCCGTGAAATGATAGACGAGCCCGTTCCAGATCTCGTTGAACCAGTCCATTCCCCAGAAGGCCAGCCCTGCCAGCACAAGGCTCCAGTTCTTCTTCTGGATCTCAACCGCATACACGTAAACCGCAAGAGCGAAAATGGGAATCACGTACCACTGAAAAAGGCTGCCGTCCCTCAAAACCTGGAGGGTGTCAAGAGCAGATTGCGCCGGTGACATGAGACATCTCCTTCCATGGGTTGACTGGCTGGCGGTTCCAACAGGGCATGAACTGGGATAATATATCGGGTATCCCTGGACGTTGCAAAGAATCCCGGGGACCCTCCTTGTTTCATAACCGGTCGTTTCAGTTGAAATCAATAGAGTGGATATCGAAAAGGACTCGGGAGGAGAGCATGCGAGCACTTTCTCACTTTTACAAGCGATTTGAACCCATCTGCATTCCCGGCCGGATCCCCTTGATGATTGCCTGCCTCGCGGCCGCTGTGATCTGCACTTTCGGCTGCGAGAACGGGAAGGATGCTTCCAACTCCTCTTCCGCCGGTACGCTTCCTTTTCAGGTCCGGGTGGACCCCACCCAGGCGCAGGGCCCCCTGGTGACCATTACCCATGCGTCGAACCCGGGCAGGATCCTGTGGCAGTCGGTTCCGGGAAAGGGGTTTGCCAGGGCCGCGGTTGCCGAGGCAACCATCACGGAAAACCGCGGATCCTACCAGATCGAAGACAATGTGCTGCGAACCTGTGAAGACCAGACCGTGGACCGAATTCAAACAGGGGATGGAACCACGACGATCTCCGGAAAGCTGGAAGGGGACGGCTGTGACGTGGGGTACACCATGCGCTTCTCCCGGATCTCGCAGAACCAGCTCGGGTTCCGGCTCGAACTGACGGACAAGGCCGAAGCGTACAACAGGGTCTACCTTGTGTACGCTTCCCCCCCGGACGAGCACATCTTCGGTTTCGGGGAGCAGTTCACGTTCCTGGACCAGAAGGGACGGAGCTTCCCCGTCATCAGCCAGGAGCAGGGGATCGGCCGCGGCGCACAGCCGGTGAGTTTCCTGCTGGACCTGGTCTCCCCGGGCTCGGCCGGCTCCTGGCTCACCACCTACACGGCCGTGCCCCACTACCTCACCAGCCTGAACCGTTCGCTCTTCCTCGAGAACTACGAGATCTCGGTCTTTGACATGGAAGCCCCTGACGAGGTGGAGATCAAGCTCTTCGGCCCTGCCATGCAGGGACGCATCCTGAACGGCGACAGCCCGCTCGATCTCATACGGGAATACACCTCCTATTCGGGCCGGATGCCCCCCCTGCCCGACTGGATGAACAACGGGGCCATCGTGGGCATGCAGGGGGGTACCGAACAGGTCTACGAAAAGCTGGACATGCTCGAGGCCATCGACACCCCTGTCACAGGATTCTGGCTCCAGGACTGGGTGGGCAAGCGCAAGACCATTGCCGGCTCCCAGCTCTGGTGGAACTGGGTCCTGGACCAGGAACAGTACCCCGGATGGGCGGACATGGTTCAGGAACTGAATGCAAAGGGAATCTATGTCACGATCTACGTGAACCCCTACCTGGTGGACATCGAGGGACAGGGGAGGCCCGGCCCGAACCTGTACCGGGAGGCCCGGGACCTGGGCTACCTGGTAAAGGACCAGGAAGGGAACCCCTACCTGATCACCAACACGAACTTCGACGCAGGCATCGTGGACCTGACCAACCCGGATGCCTGCACTTGGTACAAAGAGGATGTAATCAAGGAGTACATGCTCGGGATCGGTGCCTCGGGCTGGATGGCCGACTACGCCGAGTCACTCCCCTTTGACGCGGTTCTCCACTCCGGGCAATCCCCGTCCATGTACCACAACCTCTACCCTGAAGCGTGGGCCCGGTTGAACCGGGAGGTCCTCCGGGAAGAGGGCCTGGAAGGGGAAGTGGTCTTCTTCTGCCGGAGCGGATCCACCCGAAGCCCGGCCTTTGCCCCCCTGTTCTGGGCCGGGGACCAGACGGTCACCCATGACGGAGACGACGGGATGAAGTCCGCCATCAAGGGGATGCTTTCGGGCGGGTTTTCCGGCTACAGCCTCAATCACAGCGACATCGGGGGCTTTGCCACCTTTGCTCCGCTCTTTGTGCGCTCCAAGGAACTCCTGATGCGGTGGATGGAGCTGAGTGCGTTTACCTGCGTGTACAGGACGCACGACGGGAATCAGCCGGAGAACAATGTTCAGTTCTACGCGGACGAGGACACACTGGGTCAGTTTGCGCGCTTCGGCAAGGTCTTCAGGGCGCTCGCCTTCTACCGGCAGGAGCTCATGCAGGAGGCCGCCGCCATGGGGTACCCGGTCATGCGCCATCCCATGCTCCACTACCCTGAGGATCCCAATATCTACGGGTTGAAGTACCAGTGGATGATCGGTTCGGAGTTCATGGTGATCCCTGTGGTGGACGAGGGTGACCACAACGTGAACGCATACCTCCCGGCCGGCCGATGGGTGCATATCTGGACCCAGGGGGAGGTCTATGGCTCGGATTCAGAGGGGTCGTGGCTCATGGATTTTCCCGCCCCCATGGGAGAACCGGCACTGTTCTACAGGCTCGGGTCAGAGGCGGGAGAGCGGTTCATGGAGAATCTCGTGGCCGAGGGGTTGATGTGACAATCTCCAGGCTCATTGACAAGATGGCAAAAAATATATAGATTATAAGGCCTTACACGCGGTTATGGGTAGGATTGCTTCTTCTTTTCCCTCACCGTTTCTCTGGCAATTGAGTGTTCGTCCCCGAGATCTATCTTTTTGAGTAGGTCTTTGAGGAAGTTATGAACTGGTTCTCCGGCCTCTTTAAGAAGAGCCAAAAACAATCCTCCTCCGCCCTGCAGTCCATTCAGGAAAACTTCGCCAACTTCCTGGCCATCCTCGACAACAACAACCGTGTGCTCAAAAACATCAGCGACATGGAGGAGAAGTCCCAGGGCGAGTACCTCTTTGACATCAATTACATCCGTTCCAGCATTGCCGAGGTTCGATCCGGGGTTCTGGGGATTGCGGAGGGGATGATCGCCCTGGGAGGCGAGAAATATGCGCCCCTCATGAAACAGTTTGAGGCCATCAACGAGGACATCTCCAGGATCTTCCCGGAAAACAGGCGCGTGGAGGAAGACGATTTTGCCGTTCCGCTGGAAAACCTCGGGAGGGACAAGACATGGAGCGTGGGGAGCAAGAGCGCTCAACTCGGAGAGATGCGGTCCAGGCTGGGACTTCCCGTTCCGGAAGGGTTTGCCGTTACCGCCTGGGCCTATGAATACTTCGTTGAGGCCAATGATCTCCAGACAAGGATCAACGCCTGCATCACCTCGGTGGATATCAAGCACTACGATGATCTTGTCCGTGTGAGTGATCAGATCCAGTCCATGGTCAAATCGGGGCGGATGCCGAGGGATCTTACCCGTGCCATCCATGATCAGTACGCCGAGTTGAAAAAGCGTGCGCCCGGGAACGGGTTCGCCCTGCGCTCCAGCGCCATCGGCGAGGACAGCCTCTTCAGCTTTGCCGGCCAGTACGCCACCTTTCTGAACGTGCGGGAAGACGAGCTCGTGCACCGATACAGGGACGTGTTGGCCAGCAAGTTCACGCCGCAGGCCATCTATTACTATCTCAGCCATTCCTTCATCGAGTCGGACCTGGCCATGGGGGTGGGATGCGTGGCCATGGTGGACGCTTCGGCCAGCGGCGTGCTCTATACAAAGGACCCGGTGCAGCCGGAGGACAACTGCCTCGTGATCTATGCCATCTACGGGCTGGGCAAGTACCTGGTGGACGGCACGCTCATGCCCGACGTTTTCCGCGTGCCGAGGGAGGACCGTGAATCGGTTCATGCGAACATCGTGCAGAAGCCTGCCCGCCTGGTGCTGAGCAAGGACGGAGGCACCGTGGAGGAGGCGATCCCGGATGAGGAGCAAGCGCTCCCCTGCCTCAAAGACGACCAGATCAGAACCCTCACCGAGTTCGCGCTCAAGATCGAGGAGCACTACGAATCGCCCATGGACATCGAATGGGCCATAGACCGGGAGGGACGCCCCTTCCTCCTTCAGGCCCGACCGCTGCAGGTGATCGAGGCGAGTGAGGAGGCCCCCGAGGAGCCGGACGTCTCCGGTCTGGAGCTTCTCCTGTCCGGAGGGACCACGGTATGCCCCGGGGCCGGGAGCGGCCCGGTCTTTCACCTGAAATCCACGGAGGACCTCTCCAAGGTGCCGGACGGCGCGGTCCTCGTCTCACCTCTGCCCTTCCCGGGCCTGGTCACCGTGATGAGCAAGGTGGACGCCATCGTAACCCAGGTGGGAAGCACGGCCAGCCACATGGCAACCCTGGCAAGGGAGTTCCGCCTCCCGACACTGGTGGGTCTGGACAAGGCGGACGCCCTGCCCCAGGGAAGCGTTGTCACGGTGGATGCCACCGGGAAGAGGGTCTTCCAGGGCAAACAGGTCGGCTTGATCGAGGCTCGCCGCCACAAGCATCTGGACATCGATGAGACAGGGATCTACACCCTGCTGAACAAGGTGCTGAACAAGATCGCACCCCTGAACCTGCTGCATCCGGACGACCCGGACTTCACGCCCGAGAACTGCCGCACCTTTCACGACATCACCCGTTTTGTTCATCAGCGGGCCATGGAAGAGATGTTTTCCCTGGGGAAGAACATCAAGAACAAGGACCAGGTTGCCCTGAAGCTCAAGAGCGACATCCCGCTCCAGGTCCAGATCATCTACATCGACCAGGATCTCTCCAGGTTCAAAGGGAAGCGGCTCGTCAAGGACGATGAGATCGCCTCGGTCCCCATGCAGGCCTTTTGGAACGGGATCAAGGCCCAGGGGTGGCCGGCCCACACCCCGCCTGCAGACTTCAAGGGATTCATGTCCGTCATGACCACCAGCGCGTCCACGAGCACCCGGGGGGAGTTTTCCGAAACGAGCTTTGCCGTACTGAGCAATGAATACATGATCCTGAGCCTTCGACTGGGGTATCACTTCACCACCGTGGAGGCCATGTGTACGAACATGGCGGGGAACAACTACGTCCGGTACCAGTGCAAGGGGGGCGGCGCCTCCATTGAAAGAAGGTCCAGGAGGATTCGCCTGTTCAGGGAACTGCTGTCCACCATGGGCTTCGAGCATTCGGGCAAGGGGGATTTCATCGACTCCAAGCTTGCGTACCAGAATCCCCGGACCATCATGGACAACCTGTCCCTCCTTGGACGGATCACCATGGTGACCAAACAGCTGGACATGGCCCTTTCCAACGATTCCATCACCAACTGGTACATCAAGGACTTCAAGGAAAAACTCGGCCTCACCCAAGGGAGCCAGCCGTCTCATGCGTGAACGAATGCGAAGGACCCTGGAGTCGTTTCTGAACCTCCGGTACATCATGCTGATGAGTTCCGCCCTGTTCTTCCTGATCATCGGGACCGCCTTCTTCCTTGTCTACCAGAACGCGAGCGTTATGCGCGAGCAGATCAACCGTGACTTCAACGATCAGCAGCTGGTGCTGGCCCGACAGGCCGCCTACCAGATCGACTTCAATCTCCACGACCTGGAAGCCAACGTGGGAAGTCTGGTCCACCTGCTGGACAAGATCCCGCAGAAGGACTGGAAGGACGCCCTGTATGCCGCCCTGGAACGCAGGCGTACCAGGGGGCTGATGGAGATCGGCATCGTGGATGCCGCTGGAAAGATCCTGTTCCTGCAGAAAGCCAAGGAAACGACCCTGGCCTCTCCCGCCGATATCCTCGAGGATTGCACATGGGGGGAATCCGGCGCCATGGTTCTCGGGCCCCTTCGCATCGTGGAGACACGCCCCGGAGTCTCAACCGTCAGAAGTGTCCTGTGTTACAGGATGGGTGCGCCCTCCTTGAAAGGAGGGATCCTGTTCGCACGCCTGGATCTCTCCGAGATGATCGGCAGCGTGACCAGCCACATTCAATCCGGGAAAACCGGGTACGCATGGACCCTCAACAAGGACGGCGTCTTTCTTTACCACCCCGAGAAGGAGTTCATCGGGAAGAATGCCTTTACAGCTCGAAAAGAACGCGAGCCCATGATCAGCTTCAAGCAGATCAACCGCATCATGAAGGAGCAGATGCTGCACGGTGACGAGGGGACCGGCACGTACATCAGCGGGTGGCACGGGGGGATCGAAGGAAACATCACGAAGCTGCTCGCCTTCACACCGGCACGCAGTTCCCTGCTGGCGCCGGGGCAGGGCTGGTCCGTGGCGGTGGCCGCGCCCACGAGCGAGGTGGCCGAAGCCGTGCGGAGGATCTACACGCGGAACTTTGCCACCGAGGTTGCACTGGTGGTGGGTATGTTCGTCTTTGTCCTGCTCATGGCGATCTATCAGAATCGAATGTCCCAGGCGCTTCAGGAGCGGGTGGATAGAACCGAGGCCGAGATGCATGAGGTGGAGCGAATCTACCAGCGCGTGGTGCAGCAGGCCACGGACCTGATCTATATCTTCGACCTGGACATGCAGATCGTGATCTTCAACCAGCAGACCGTGAACCTGTTCAAGGACCTGATCTTCAAGGAGGCAGAGGGAGGGTCGATTCCCCAGGACACGGACATGTCCCTGGAGAGCAACTGGAAGGGGAAGAGGCTGGACGAACTGATGCGGGACAGGGACGCGGCGTTCATGCGCAACAAGATCGACGAGGTGCTGGAAAAGAACCGGAGCATCTCCTACGAGCACACCATCTCTCCAAAGGGAAAACAGGTTCGCCTGTCCACGAAGCTGATCCCCATCCGGGACGACCACCACGAGGTCCACTACATTCTCGGGATCAGCAGGGACATGACCGAGAAGATGGAGATGGATCACCGGATCTACAACGCCGAGAAACTCGCTTCCATCGGAATCCTGGCCTCGGGCGTGGCACACGAGATCAACAACCCGCTGGCGGTCATCCTCGGCTTTACGGATCTGATGCTGGAACGATTCCCGGAGGACTCCTCCGAGCACGAGGATCTCAAGATGATCGAGCAGAATGCCAACCACGCGAAGAAGGTGGTGCAAAACCTGCTCGGGTTTGCCCGGATCACCGTGGGACTGGAAGACACGGTGGACGTGAAACAGGGAACCGAAACCGTGATGCAGATCGCCAAGAATACCCTGATGACCAAGAAGATCGAGATCGAAACCGAGATCCCGGAAAACCTGCCGCGTGTCCGGGGAGACGCCCGGGAGTTTCAACAGGTCATCTTCAACCTCATCAACAACGCCGTGGCGGCCATGGCCTCAAAGGAGGGAGGCAGCGGCAAGCTTACCCTTTCGGCAAGAACAGAGGCGGACTGGGTGCATGTGAACGTGTCGGATACGGGGATCGGGATCCCCAGCCGGATCAAGCCCCAGATTTTTGATCCCTTCTTCACCACGAAAAAGGTGGGTGAAGGAACCGGGCTCGGGCTTTCCCTCTGCTACGGCATCATGCAGAAGTACGGAGGCAGGATGAGCTTCTTCAGCAGCTCTGCGGAAGACAATCCCAACCGGCCCACAGGGACCACGTTTATTGTTTCCCTGCCGGTGTACCAGGAAGAAGAAGAGTGAATTCCGGAGGGGCTACGGCCCAAAGACAACGGCATAAAGGAGACCGTTCATGAAACAGACCATCCTTTCCGTGGACGACGAGCCGCACATGCTGAAACTTCTCGAGCGAATCATCACGGAGAAGACACCCTATCACGTCACCACCACCAGCAATTCGCTGGAGGTGCCGGACCTGCTCAAACAGAATACGTATGACCTGATCCTCACGGACCTGAAGATGCCGGGGCTGGACGGGATGGACATCCTCAGAATGCTCAAGGAGGAGGACCGGTTCGAGGAACTCATCATGATCACGGCTTTCGGATCGCTGGAGACGGCCATCGAGGCGCTGTCGCTGGGCGTGTTCGACTACATCACCAAGCCGTTCAAGAAGGAACAGATCATCTTCACCATCAGCCGGGCCATGCGATGGCAGAAGATGAAGCGGGAAGCGTCCCGCACGGAGGAAATCTTCAAGCTCGAACCATACGCAGCGGCGGAAAAGGCCTTTCAGAAGGAATACGTGAGCCATCTGTCCGAGCGGTGCGAGGGTGACGAACAGGCCCTTGCGGATCGATCCGGTCTCCCCCCGGACCGCATTGCCTCACTCAAATCCGATGGAGAGGGGTGAAGACCTCCGACACATGAAAGACGCGGCCTTCAAGAGTAGAGCCCGGTCCTGATCGAAGTGGCCGCAGGAAGGAAGATCGGATCGATAAGAAACGATGCATCTTGCGTAGGTCCGACGGAAAAGGAGAAGGATGATGGAAATCAAACGGGCGGGCGATCTCATGATCCCCCTGGATGAATACCCGCACATCCCCTACTGGTTCACCTTGCGCCAGGCCATCGCGGAGATGGAGAATGCCGAACTGGAAATCGGGGAAAAAAAGTCCCTCCCCAGGGTGGTCCTGGTCTTCGACGAAAAGTATCAGCTCATGGGGACTGCAAGGCGCAGGGACATTCTGCGCGGGCTGGAGCCGGAATACCTGCTGGGAAAGCCCCTGGAGACGAGGAAGGAGATGTTCAATGTCCGGGTGGACCCGAACCTGGCCGAGTTTTCCTATGACAAGCTTCTCAAGGGCATCCGGAAACAGGCGGAGCGCCCCATATCGGACGTTATGCAGCCCATCGCGACCAGCGTGGACTACAACGACCACATCATCAGGGTCATCTACGAGATCGTTGACAAGAACCTGGCCGTGGTGCCCGTGGTCAAGGGCGACAAGGTGGTGGGCGTGATCCGAACCGTGAATCTGATGTCCGAGGTGGCCAACATCCTGCTCTAGGGTACGTCAGGTCGATCCACTCTCAGAAGACAACGAAACGAAGCGAAGCGAACGCTGACGTAGAGAAACTCCTGAAAGAGGAACGCCGAGTTATGATGAATGAGGGAAACCGCCCTGGTGGAAGCGCCGCAGGGGGCGCCCTTCCGAAAATGCCCGAGAACATCTATCTGGCCAAAAAGGCCAGACGGATCGACTGGAAGCGGCTCATCTTCATCTCTCTCGGGCTCGGTTTCTTTCTGCTCGTCACCCTGTCCCCCCCGTGGCCGGACGCCGTGGACCCCAAGGGCGAGCATTTCGTTCTCACGCGGGAGGGCAAGCTCGCTCTGGGCCTGTTCCTGCTCGCCTCCACGTGGTGGGTCTTCGAGGTGATTCCCATCGGGATCACGAGTATCACCATCGGGGTGATCCAGGCCCTGTTCGTCATCCGGGACCCCCGCGTGGCCTTCACCGATTTCATGGATCCATCGGTGTGGTTCATCCTTGGCTCCATCGTCATCGGCATGGTCTTCACCAAGACCGGCCTGACCCAACGGCTCGCCTACAAGATGCTCGCCCTGGTGGGGGAACGCACCAGCATGATCTACCTGGGCGTGTTCATCATGACCGCCCTGTTGACCCACATCATGGCCCACACGGCCGTGGCGGCCACGGTGTACCCGCTCCTCATGGCCATCTACGCTCTGTACGACGAGGAAAACAAGCCCTCCAGGTTCGGAAAGGGCCTGTTCATCGGAATGGCCTACGTGGCCGGGGCCGGCAGCATCATCACCCTGCTGGGCGCGGCCCGCGGTGCCGTGGCCATCGGCTTCTTCAAGGACATCGTGGGCAGAGAGGTCACGTTCTTCGAACTCACCAAGTACATGTTTCCCGTTGGCTGGCTGATGACCATTCTCCTCTGGGGCTTCTTCATGGTCTTCTTCAAGCCGGAGCGGAAGACCATCCCCGGCCTTCGCGAACGCGCAAAAAGGCTCTATGCCAGGCTGGGCCCCATCAGCCGCAAGGAGATCCTGGGCCTGACCATCGTGCTCTCGGCCGTGACCATCATGAGCCTCCGGTCCTTTGTCCCTATTCTTCAGCCCGTGAACAAGAGCGCCATCATTTTGTCGGCCACGGTGCTCTTCTTCCTGTTCAGGATCCTCTCCATCGACGACCTGGAGGATATCCCCTGGAACATCATCCTCCTGTTCGGCGGTGCCATGAGC
>CAZSUQ010000099.1:0-11222 GCA_964609935.1 uncultured Thermodesulfobacteriota bacterium
CATGGAATATGCGGGTTGAGGAATATGCACCCCACTTCGAATGAGATCACCGCAAACGACCGGCGCCGACCTCCAAGGGAAGATGTTGACAATACAAAAAAAGCCGCTCATAATGCGGGTATTTTACCCGCATACATCAAAACCCTGTCGCTCCACCGATCACGGATCAATTCACAAACGAAACAGAGATGAACCCCGCATTTTTCATTGTTATGGGCACAAGAAATTATATTAGCGCTATATCGCTCTCCTTGTCGATCAGAGGTTGACAGAGAACCCCATCCTGAAGTGCGGTGATTTTCCCCGCACTTCGGAACATGCTGGAGGTGACCCATGCGTTATCACAAGCCCTCCGATCAGTGTAAGAACATCTATCGGTTCATCCGGCTGGTGCTTGGGGAGGAGATATCGGACCGTGAGATCGCGCGAAAATGGGGGATGGATGAGAAGAACCTTCGGGAGCTGAAGGGCGGTTTACGAGCGGTCCCCAAGCTCGCCCGGCTGGAGAGCCTTGCCCAGGCACTTGGGATCCGCAGGTACTATATCCTTGAAGCGGCCATGGGTGTTCCTGCCGAAAAGGTCTTTCGCATCCTTCGGAGCCGCATCCTGGAGGAGGAACTGCGTCAAGTTGAAACCACATTCAGAGAGCCCCTGCATCAGGAGAAGGAAAGAGACTGGATTCGTGCCGCCCTGCATTCGGCCGCCTTTCAGGCCTACCGCACACTGGAGCCGGAGGAGATTCTCCCTCGCGTTTCCAGGGAGTTGAAGAAGTTCGATTTTGAGTCACACATCTTCTTCCTCGACCAGGAAAGCGGAAGCGTAGCGATAAGACATTCTTCTTTCAGCCCACGCCTGCTTCACATGGCCGAGTCCATCACCGGTCTTTCGTTGACAGGTTTTCGCTTCCCTTTGGAAAGGGTTCCCTTGTTTCAGTCTCTTGTCCATGCAAAGAGGCCTGTCTTTCTTCCGGATGCCTCGGTACTGCTCTACCAGATCCTCGAGGAGCGTCAGTTCCACAAGTTCATAGAGAAGATGAAGAAGATCTTCAAGATCCTGGAGGTCGTCCTTGCCCCGATCACGATCCGGGGAGAGGTCAAAGGCGTCTTTGCCACGGGCAGGCATGGGAAGCTCAACGAGGCCTACCTGCCCGAGATGAAGTTCTTCTCGGAACAGCTTTCGGGCTCCCTTGAGAATGCTTTTATTTTTCAGCAAGTTAAGCAGTCGGAAGGGCGGTTGAAGAAGCTCTTTGAACACCTCCCGGAAGGTGCTTTCGAATGCGATGGGAACGGAAGGATCCTCCAGATGAATCCGGCAGGGGCTGAGCTTCTGGGTTTCAAGAAACCGGAGGAGCCTGTGGGGAAATCCATACAGGCCTTCCGGCTTTTGACACCGGATGCCCAGGCGGTCCGAAAACATATCAAGGAATCGAAGAAGACCGAGATCCGAAACGTTGTGGGCGTTGCAATGCGAAAAGACGGAAGCCCCTTTCTCGCGGAAATCTCTTACCGCACCGAATACGGCCGCCACAGGACCGTTGCCTCAACAGAAGGTGTGTTCCGGGATTTGAGCGAGAGGATTGTGTGAACAAGCAGAGAAAGCAGCAGAAATTTCATAAGGAGACTAGAAGAAGTGCGATTCCCCCTGAAGCTGAACCTCAAGATGGCGACTTATCTCGCAAAGAAAAGCATGGTGAACCAGGAGCGATTTCCCCTTGTCTTTATGCTGGAGCCGCTCCACGCCTGTAACCTTGCCTGCAGCGGCTGCGGCAGGATTCGTGAGTACCATGACAGCCTGGACGATATGCTTTCCACGGATGCGTGCCTCGATGCGGCCCGTGACTGCGGCGCTCCTGTTGTGAGCATCAGTGGCGGTGAACCCTTGCTCCACCCGGCCATCGACTGGATCGTTGAGGGTTTGCTCCGAATGGACAGGCAGGTCTACCTGTGCACAAACGGTTTGAAGCTGTCGGAATTCGTGGACAGGAACCAACCCCACACCGGCCTTTATCTGAACGTCCACCTGGACGGAATGTGCCGCAGGCATGATGCCCTGGCCGGCCGGCCAGGGGTTTTCGGCGCTGCCACCGAGGGCATCTGGCTGGCCAAAAAGAAAGGTTTTAAGGTCACAACCAATACGACCGTATTCAAATCGACCCGGATGGAAGAGCTCCGCAACCTTTTTGGATACCTGAGTTCCCTTGGTGTGGATGGATTCCTGGTCTCTCCTGGTTACCAATACAACGGTCTTGCCGAAGAAGACTTCCTCAGCCGTGATGAAATCTTTGAAAAATTCAACGAGGTCCACGCCTTATCCAACGAATACCGCTTCTTTTCCACCCCCCTGTATCTCGACTTCCTTCGTGGACAGAGACAGTACATGTGTGCGCCCTGGGGCACGGTCACACACAATCCGCAAGGGTGGAAGGCACCCTGCTACCTGATCACCGACACCCATTATCCGGACTATCACACGTTCATGTCTTCAGTGGACTGGGACTACTATCGGTCGGGCAAGGATCCCCGCTGCCGGAATTGCATGATGCATTCCGGCTATGAACCCTCTGTGGTTTTATCCCTGAAGAACAACTGGAAAGATATCTGGCCCCTGCTTACCTGGAACCTCTCCTAGAGAAGCATTAAAAAGGGGTTGACAGATTTTTGTTTAGTTGCTAAATTGTTTAGCATGGAAACCGACAGAAAAGATTTTGACCGAACCATGGACCTGCTGGATCAGGTTGTCACGAAAGTCGCCTCCCAGCACTCGATGCCCCATGATTTTGGTACGGGCGTACCGCTGTACAGGGTGGAAATCCATACCGTACAGGCCGTTGGAGAAAACCCGGGGATCAATGTCACCGCCCTTTCCGAACATATGGGCGTTTCCAAGGGGGCGGCTTCGCAGACCATTTCCAAACTCGTGAAGAAAGGCCTGGTGATAAAGAAGAGCGCCCCGGACAATGAGAGGGAGACCCTGCTCGAGCTCACGGATCTCGGCTTGACGGCACATCACGCCCACGAAGGATTTCACGAGGCCATGTTCGAGGAGGTGAAGAGGTATTTCGGGGAAAGTCTCCCGGAAAAAATCGACACGTTTGTTGAGGCGTTGACTGATCTCAACGACTTCCTGGATGAGATAGGGGAGCAGAAAAGGCCGGAGTAGTTTTTTTTGTCTATACTGTTTAGCAGGCAAATGGTTAAGCACCAAAACATCATGAGGAGGAAGAAGCATGAGCACGCAAATCACACAGCAGATGAATCCACCGAAAGCGCAGGAGAAGAAGCACGTCTGTCCAGTGTCCGCAATACGAACCTTTGACAACTTCCTGAGGCCCCTTTTTCACAAGCCCGGCAAGTTGTTCGGGCCCCATGTCAAACCGGGAATGACGGTCATGGACATGGGATGCGGCGGCGGATGGGCCTCGCTTGCCCTTGCACGGCTCGTGGGGGAGAGCGGCCTCGTGATCTCAGCCGATCTCCAGCCTGAAATGCTGGACCTGGTCAGGAAAAGAGCTCAAGAAGCAGGGCTGATAAACCGCATCAAACTCCATCCGTGCCGGAAAGACGCAATCGGCGTTGACCAGGCGCTCGATTTCGCCGTGGCCTTCTGGATGGCCCATGAGGTCCCGGACTCAGGAGCCTTCATTGCCGAGATTCATTCGCTTCTCAAGCCGGGGGGCAGGTTCTTTGTAGCAGAACCGAAGATACACGTGCCGCGAAAGCAGTTCGATAGATTCGTAAGGGAAGCGCAGGAACATGGATTCACTGTGGCGATGAAACCGCGCGTCGCCTTCAGCATGGCCGTGATTCTCGAAAAAACAGGGGCCGGTGTGGAAAAAACAGCTCCTTAGATAAACCGGGATAAATCGTGCCGAATCACAGGCCCCTGGTTGCGTACATCATGATCAGGTATATGAGAATGATCACGCCAAGCCCGATCCGTGGGACGACGCGTATCTTTGAATGTATATCTTCCAAGGTCTCATCACTTGTATCCGGTCTCCCGATTCCGGCTTTATGTGCCATTTGATTCTCCATGAAGAAGTGGAAAAGGGTTAACAGGATACCCATGCTGCCGCCAATGAGAATAGAGAGTCCCCTCCTTCCGGATAAAAGCATTTCAAGGTTGCCTCTTGTGTACAAAACAACAAGGACAACGCCGGTAATGACAGTTGTTACCGAAAGCACGGAAGCCATCCTGAATATTTTCGGGAAAACGGTCCCGAGGAACCTTCTTCTGAACTCCCCATCAAATCGTGAAAGAGACGGTATCAGAACAAAATTGATCACACACACCTCCCCGACCCAGACAGAGGCGGCAAGCACATGGATCCACCTTATGGGAATAAACAACTCATCCATTGTATATGACCTCACTCTTTAGCTGGTTCAATCTTGAACGAACCTCCCAAGTCACCTTGCGCGGACTCAGCCTCCTGCAGACAGGGTGGCGATGAACCCGAGGAGGAAGTCGGCGCCGAAGTCCTCGCCGTCCTGGGGGATGTCGAAATTGACCTCGGTGATGATCTCCAGCACGTCCGGCACCACGAAGAAGTTGTACCCAAGGGCTACACCTCCCACCTCTGTGTGGCGGTCCCCTGCCTCCGGCGTGTGGTTGAAGGCCAGGTCATGGGAAAGAAAGGCCTGGTGGCCCTCGCACACCGTGTAGTAGGCGCCCACGGTGAGGTTCGTCGTCCGCGTGATGGTAAAGTCCCTCACCTCTTCGCCCATGGGGTCGAGGAAGGACTCATCCCTCCCGCCAACACCGTACTCGAGAAAAACATAGGCCCCGAACCCGTTCAGGTCCGGGTCGCTGTCCAGGTTCAACTCCACAAAGGGAGTAAAGCCCACATCGGCCTGTGAATGCCCTGCAGGGCCTTCTTCCCCTGGGCCCAGATTCCCGATGGTCACGTCAAAGCCGATGTCGAAATCAAAGTGGTCCGTATCCAGGGCAGTGGCAAAGACCCCGAACCCGAAGGCGCCCGTGCCCTCACCCAGTTCCTCGTTGGCCTCCCCGGAAGCGCTCAGATAGGCGGACAGCCAGCCCGTAATGCCGATTCCGAGCAGGGTCTCTGCGCCAACCCCTCGTTCCGGTTCATTCTTTCCGGCCCCGGCATATGCAAGGAAGAGCTCAAAGTCGGACACACCCAGGTCCCAGAGTTCCAGTGTATCCCCTGCATGCGCCACCCGGGCGAGAGAAAAAAGGAGAACCAACCCAATAAGCCCTTTCGCAATCCTTCTTTTCTCGCTCTTCATCGGCCCTCATCCTTGTTCCGTTCCACAATTCAAATCCTTTTAAGGCCATCCCTATCTTCTCTGTCAACCCCATGGGAAAGTTCGTTGTTCACTTCATCCGCTTGATATCGATCCCTGCCTGCAAACAATTCAGACACGGCTTCCCCCTTAACCGCCCATCAAATTACCCACCGTGAATCTCGATTAGAAGCCTGCCTTCGGTGTCACAAAATGTCAAATCGTGCTACCTGGTTCTCCCTGCATTGTGCTCCAGTGCACGAAACGAGCTTGTCCTGTATTCACCGTCTCCAGAAAGAAACATGGCGGCCAAGGAATGTTTGAGGGCCGTCGCACGTCCACCTTCAGGGCCAAGAACGTACAGCCCTGTGGACAGGGCGTCTGCTCTTGTCGCGGTGGCGGCAACCACGGTCACGCTTGACATACCCGCCACGGGCCTGCCCGTCCTAGGATCGATGATGTGAGAGTAAGCATTTCCCTGAATCTCCATATGGCGTTCATAATCCCCGGCCGTTGAAACGGCTCCCTCCAGAAGTTGAAGCACGCTAAGGTCTTTGGAGGGATCCCGCGGGTCACGAATGTGCACGGTCCAGCCCCCCTTGCCGGGCGGTTCTCCGAAAGCGTGGATATTGCCTCCAAAATTGAGCAGCGCGGCCTTGATCCCGTTTGCCCTCAGGATGGCCGCAGAGCGATCCAGGGCATATCCCTTCCCAATCCCGCCGAGGTCGATCCCCACACCTTTCCGCTGAAACTGAACCATGCCCTTTGGAACATCGATATGCACGTATTGCGTCCCGACCCGGCTCCGTACAGAAAACACCTCCTCTTCCGTTGGTACAAGGTTCCTTTGGGCCGCACGCTTCCATAATCGGACTAGGGGCGAAACCGTGACGTCAAACGCCCCGGATGTCATCCTGTGCAGTTGCTTGCAGGAGAGGAGAAGCTCGATCACCTCGGGATCCATGCGAATGGAATCCGCACCCGAGTACGGATCAGGGTTCGAACGTTCACCTACCGCCGTGTATCGAGCCAGCAGCCTTTCCAGGCGGACCACCTCCGCGAATGCCCGGTTGAGGGCCAGATCCGCTTCCCGTTGCCCGGTTGCATAAACAAGGATTTCAAGAATCGTACCCATCCGGAACTGTGCACGCCTGAAAAGCACAGGGCTACCTGATCTCTCCCGTGCCTCCCACACTCCTTCAGATGTTTCTTCATCCGGCAAAGGATCCAGCAAGGCTTCTCCCATGTTCGGCAAGGGAGGGGAGAGGGGAACCATGATGGTGAGAGAAGCCAGTGCGATCCTTACACCCTCTGTGAGGGCACGGCAGGACAGGGTGGCACCGCTCACGTTGCGGATATCTTCGTTCAGGCGGATCGGGTCTGCCACGGTCTTCCCTTTGTACTGTTCCCGGAACCAGCCCTGGCGGACCTCCATGCCGTGGGTATCGTGATACGAGAGGATTTCCACCATCTTCACGGAACCGGTCGGGCCCACAACCAGTAAAAAGGTGAAAGAGCGGTTTTTGCCGGAGGCGTCTGCAATCACTGCGTACCCCACAGGAGCTCCGTTTTGAATGCCCGCGTAGTACCGGAAAATCCTCGACACCTTCCCAGCATGTGAAAGCTCCTCTATTCTTGCCTTCTTATCAGGCAGGACGATCTCCAGTTTTCTTTCAACGGCATCTGCATGAGGAAAGGCGATCTCCAAGGCCTCTTCCGGGGTGAGATAGACCCTTGCGGAAAGGTCCGGTGCGATCCACAGAAATGCGCAAATCAAGGTCAGCTTGAGACAGATCTTCCTGTTCATGGTCTTGGCTTCATTTGGCATGGGGCTCCCACATATGTTGCAGAATCATCAAAAACCGGCAGGTGGTTCCTCAGGTGCTACCACATCAACCCGAATCCCAGGTTGTACTGAATCCATTCCTCGTCCGCATCATTCTGCCAAAGCTCCATGTCCGCCTTCACGGCCACCTTGGGAATGGGATAATAGGCGAGCCCGTATGTCGTGACCATCCGGTCATTGGCAGGATCCGCCGCCAGGCCGCCGGCTACCTCGTTCTGCGTGTCAAACCGCTCATGGCGGCCGAACATGACCATATCGTGTCCTTCAGGCAGAAAAAGCTTGCCGACATGGAAAGCCCCTTCCACGTACCAACCCAGGATGTTCTCGCCCACGACCTCCCCGGTCTTGGCAAAGATTTTTTCCGTGTCCTCGATAAACACGGAGGACACCAGGCCGGTCAATTCGAATCCGTTCCAGTGATATCGCAGATCTCCCTCGACCATGCCCACCATCGCATCGCCCAGGCTTCCGTCCCCTTGCGCGGCATCCCCCACATACCCGGAAACCCCGAGCCTCAAGCCGGGTACCCCGCTGTACTCAACCCTCCCCACTCCTGCGACATTGTCCGCTTTCGACTCGGACACCTTTCCACGGCCCTTCCGGATGCCGCCGGACGCCGTGAACTTGCCCGCATCCAATCCCCCAACCACATACAAGCGATAGTTCAACGAGGGACACGGCGAACCGAAAATGCCGAGCCCGCCCTCCTGCCAGGTCGTGGGGATGACATATTTCTGAACGTAGGGCCTCTCCACACTGTAAAACAGCGGGGGTTCGTGAAACTCGTTCAGGTACCCGAAAGGCATGAGCATGCTGCCGATTCGAATGTTGAATGCATCACAGAGCAAAAAGCTCAGATGTGCGTATTCGAGCTCCATCTCTTTGGCGGCATGCTCGAAATCCACCTCCGTATCGAAGACGATCCAATCGTTGAAACGATAGGACAGCCCGATCACCATCCTGTGGAAGTCCATCTCGTTGTGCTCGCCTTTCTTGTCGGTACCGTTGTAGTGAAGCTCCGCATAGCCATGGAAATGTAATTTGTCTTCCTCCTTCCCTGTAAGCCTGTCTTTTATGTCCTGAACCTCTTCGGTCAGGGCCCGGATCGATTCTTCCGCGGAGTTCGCCCGCGCATTTCCGAATACCAGGCATGTCCAGCAGAGCAGCATGGTGATCATGAGGATTCTCTTCTTGTTCATTTCCCTTCCTCTCCTTTTCCGTATTTTTCTTGATGGATGGATTTTCCAGCCATGGGTCTCTACCTCCAGAGAGCGAAAAAAAAGGGCGCACCGGGTTCGGTTCTTCACCGTTCCCGTCGCGCCCTCACTTTCCGGCTCCGCGTAACCGGACCGTAGGACCTTTCTCCTGATCCAGAGGTTCAGGAGATCTCGACCAGCACCTTCAGCAGTTTTTTTCGCAGCTGTTCAAGCTGTTTTGATTTGAATGACTTTCTTGTGTCCTCGAGGACTTCGATGGCCTCCAGCAGCGTCTGTTTGATCTTGCCGTTTTCAGGACGGCCCAGTGGCTGTAGAAGGTTGACTTCCCCTCCGGCCCTTTCTTCCTCTGCCAGGGAAACGAGTCGGCAGTGCTTCTCAATATCTCGCTGAAGCGCCTCTGCACTCCTGGACAGGGCCTCCTGGATCGTCATTCCTTGATTTCCTTTTTGTTCGATATTTCCATTTCCGGAATCGAGCAGCCGCTACTTTTCTCGCACGACACTCCCGAGCAGCCGCAGCCTTCGTCCTTTCCGGAAAAGGTCCGGTACAGGGATCGAACGGACAGGATCCCAACGACCCCCACGATGCCCCAGACGATGATGGTTTCCGTCATGACCGTAAACCTCCTTTACCCTGTCCCCAGGCCGAGAAACGTGCCGACCTGGTAAACGATCAGCGTGAGCACATAGGCCAGCACGGTGAGCCCCACCAGCTGGAGGATCGCCCACCTCCATTGCCCGCTCTCCTGCCTGGTCACCGCAATGGTGGCCATGCAGGGCGCACTCACCAGGCAGAAGAGCATGATGCAGAAAGCGGCCAGCGGCGAGTAATTCGCCCTCAGCTTCTCTCGAAGGCTCTCGGACTCCTCGTCCGCCTCGCCCACCGAGAAGACAACCCCCATCTGGGCCACAAAGACCTCCTTGGCCGCAAATGCACCGATCAGGGCCGTACCGATCCGCCAGTCGAACCCCAGCGGCTCGATCACAGGCTCCAGTCCGCGGCCGATCCTGCCTGCCACCGTGTGGGTAAGGCCCGCCGCCTGCCGTGCGTTGTCCACCTTTTCGGTTGACGCGCCCTGTACGGCCATCGTCCGCAGGTCCGCCTCGCTCAGGTCCTTTTTCGGATAGCTGGTCAGGGCCCACATGATGATGGAGATCCCCAGGATGACGGTGCCCGCCTTCCTGAGGTAGAGCCAGGCCCTCTCCCACATGTGAATCAGGACCCCCTTGAGGGTCGGGATCCGGTAGGGGGGCAGCTCCATCACAAAGGGGGTGGATTCGCCCTTGAAGATGGTGGCTCTCAACAGCTTCGCACTCCCCACGGCCAGGAGGATACCGATCATGTAGATGGTCCAGAGCATGGGGGCCTGCCAGGCCTGGGGAAAGAAGGCAGGGATGATGAGCGCGTAGATGGGCAGCCGGGCCCCGCAGCTCATCAGGGGCGTTATGAGCATGGTGGTGAGCCGGTCACGACGGCTTTCCAGGGTGCGCGTGGCCATGATGGCAGGCACGGAGCAGCCGAAACCGATGAGCATGGGGATGAAGCTCTTGCCGTGGAGCCCGATCCTGTGCATCAGCCCGTCCACAACGAATGCGGCCCTTGCCATGTATCCCGTGTCCTCCAGGATGGCAATGGCCAGGAACAGGAGGACGATGTTGGGAAGAAAGACGATCACACCGCCCACGCCTCCGATGATGCCGTCCACCAGGAGGCTCTTGAGCGCGCTCTCCGACCCGGCGGGCCACAACCCGGTTACAGCCCTGCCCATCCACTCGAACAGGCTCTCGATCCATCCCATGGGAGGGTCGCCCAGGGTAAAGGTGAGGTGGAAGACCATGTACATGAGGCCCAGGAAGATGGGGAGCCCCAGCAGCCGGTTCGTCATGACCGCATCGATCCGGTCCGACAGGTTGTGGCGTGCCTCCACCGTGCTCTGCACCGCCTCCTGGCATGCCCCGGAGATGAAGCCGTACCTTCGGTCCGCGATGAGGATCTCCGGGGAATCCCCCAGGACCTCTTCCAGGCGCCCGGAACTCTCGCTGACAGCGGAGAGGACCTCCTGAGAACCCACCTGCTCCATGACCTCCTTGTCGTGTTCCAGAAGCTTGATGGAGAACCAGCGGGGGTCGTACTTTTCCTGGATGAGGTCCTGCCTTTCCACGATCGTCTGGACCTTGCCGATCTCTTCCGCGATCTCCTTTCCGTAGTTGATCTCCACCCTGTGACTCCCGTTTCCGTTCACGGCAACGGAAACGATGGACTCGACAAGCTCGCTGATTCCGGTCCCCTTGTGCCCCACCGTGGGCACGATGGGTGCGCCGAGCAGCCCGGACAGCCTGGCCAGGTCGAACTCGATCCCACGGCTCCTCGCCAGGTCGCTCATATTGAGCGCGAACACGAGCGGCGCGCCCAGCTCCATGAACTGCGTGGCCAGGTAGAGGTTCCGTTCGAGGTTCGATGCATCCAGGATGTCCACCACCACATCCGGCTTCTCGTCAAGGAGGAAATTCCTGGCCACCATTTCCTCGATGGAGTAGGCGGTCAGGCTGTAGGTTCCCGGCAGATCCACCACGTTGATCTCCAAATCACCGTGCCTCAGGCTGCCCTCCACCTTCTCCACCGTGACGCCGGGGTAGTTCCCCACGTGCTGCCGCTCACCGGTCAGCTGGTTGAAGATGGTGGTCTTGCCTGAGTTCGGGTTCCCTGCAAGGGCCACCGTGATCTTTCTGGTCATGGCTGTTGGGCTCCCTTTTATTTCTGTGTTCCGAATATTTTTTGGCACGCCGAAGTTTTTGGTCAAAAAAAACTACTCCACCTCGATCCTGTGGGCCATCCCCCTTCCGAGCATGACGCGGCTGCCCTTGACGGAAACGATGAAGGGTCCTTTAAGAGTCATTAAGAAAGGCGCCT
>CAZSUQ010000100.1:0-11214 GCA_964609935.1 uncultured Thermodesulfobacteriota bacterium
GTTTACACGCTTTTTGTCCACTACGGTGAAGAGGTCCCTTCGGACTTCCTCGAGGCGCTCCTGAACCTCCACCAGAACCGCTTCCGGTGTTACTCCCTCAACAACGTGGAAGAGCCCCTCTCGGTGGAGGGATATTTCGTTCTGAGCCCCCGGTTCTCCCTGCTGAAGGGCCTGGAGCCGCTGAACAAGCGGATGTACAGAGACAAGCCCAAATACATGGAAGCCATGGTTCAGACCGCGTCCCAGCTCTTCCTGGAGATGCTTCTCAAGACCATCCGCCATGAAGGAAAGTGCCTCGTGGTGGAGGACGGCGGGTACCTGTCGCCCTCCCTGTCGGAATGGGCAGCGGACGGCAGGAACCTGGCAGACCTTTTGCAGGAAAGCGACATGGATCCCACCGACGGAATCGGGGAAACGGCCCGCATGCCCGTCGCGGATGTCCTGGATCGATGGATGATCGGGACCGTGGAACACACGAGGAACGGCCTGGACCGCCTTGCCTCTGTTCTTCGGGAACGGGGCGCGCTGGCCCGTCCGGCCTTCAGCATCGCCATATCGGAGTTCAAGGTCACCGAAGAGGCCAGGGAGGTGGCCACCTCCATCCTCTCGGCCATCGAGTCGGTCCTTCACGCCCAGGGAAAGGTCCTCAGCCGGCGAAGGGTCGCTGTCATCGGGTCGAGCGGGACCATCGGAAAGCACCTCGTGGAACAGATCGGGACACGATGCGCCATGCCGGAATCCCGCCCGTGCCTCCAGGTGGACCTGAAAAGACCGGATTTCCCGTCAAAGGAAGTGGAGCGCTCCTTTGCCTTCCGCTTTGAGGATCTCCCGCCCGAAAGGATATCAGATGTGGACCTGGTCATCGGTGTGACCGGACAGCCGGCCTTTGGATGGGAGGACACCGAAAGGCTCCTCATGGAAGGAGCGGCTTCCACCTTCTATTTTGCCAGCGGCTCCACCAAGACGATCGAGTTCGAGCGCGTCTCGCAGGGACTCGAAACGATCCTCAGGATGAAGAAGCCTGCCGTGCGGGGCTATCCCTTGAGGGTGGAGAGCAGCGAAATCAACGATCCACAGACACGCAGGCTCCTCGGGTACAGATACCGCCTCCTCTTCGAGTCCCATCCCATGCGTTCCGGGGAAGGAGTCGTCAAGGAGATCTGTTTTCTGGGAAGCCTGATGCCCATAAACTTCCTCTTCTACGGGGTCCCCGGCGAGATGATCGACCCGGTTCTCTCACAGCTCCTCCGCAGCTCCCTGGGGCTCGTGCGCAGGGTTGCGGGGGACAGGCCTCCGGCCAAGAGCCTTTATGCGGTGGACCACGATATCGACGAGGATGGAAATCCACTTGAGAACCCATCCCGCTGACGTTTTCAACTGGCTCTCGAGTAGGGGAGCGCACCCAGATGGAGGCATTGAAGATGGTCCGGCACCCTGTGTTCTTTCTCTTTTTCGGCTTGTTCCTGTTTCTCCTCCTCCCTCCACAGGCCCATGCCGGCGGCTGCTTCTATCCCACGGCAGGACACATGTTCTACCTGGGAGGAAGCGGTACCGACGTGAAGAGCGCACCCTTTGTGGGCGCCCGCCTGGAGTACAATGCCTCCAGGGAGAATGTCCTGGCCGTGGGCGTTGTCTACCAGTTCAGCCGCCACGACATCCCGAACCTGCCCTCCTCGGAATCTATGGACCAGCACCTGTGCCTCCTCAGCTACCGCTTCGGGAAGAACTGGCGGTGGGTGAACTTCGGCTCGCACGTGGGCATGGGGGCCGCTGTCAGGGAATACAGCAGCAAGCCGCAGAGGACCTCCGGGGTCGTCTTTGCAACGCAGGTCGGTTTGTCCCTGAGCTTCACCCCCCTGCCGTGGCTGCACGTGGGGCCTGATGCCGCTTTCACCATGACCACCGACATGGACAATTGGGTTTTCGGAGGAAGGTCCTCCTATTTTTTCAACCTCGGCGGACACGTGGCGCTCTATTTCTAACGAATCCCTGTCGCAAGGGCGGATGGAAGGATACGGGTTCATGCTCGTCAGCATCCTTGTGGGAATCATCACCTTTGTCTTCACGGCCCTGCTCACCATAAGCGGTGTGGGGGCCGCTTTCATCCTGATCCCGGTGTTCATATCCCTCGGGGTGGATGTGCATCAGGCCATGGCCACGGCACTCCTGCTGAACGCCATCGCCATGGTCTTTGCCTCTGTCCTCTTTATCCGGAACCGTCTCGTGGTCTTCACGGTTGGGGTTCCCATGCTGATCATGGGATCCGTCACCGCTCCTGTCTGCGCCTATCTGAGCAACTACATCGACCGCACACCCCTCCTCTGGATCTTTGCTGCATTTTGCATGACCGCCGGTGGGTTGATGCTCCTGTTTCAACCCAAGCCCAGGGAAGACGAGCTTTCAGGCAACCAGTTGATCAAGATCGGCCTGGTCATCGGTTTCATGGCGGGAATCGGAGGCGGGCTGCTCGGTGTCGGCGGAGGAAACCTGCTGGTGGCCGTTCTGGTTCTGATCGGGGTGGGTCCCAAAAAGGCATCCGCCACCACCGCGTTCATTGTCATCTTCCTTTCTCTTTCCGGTTTCTTCGGGCACGTCTCAACCGGTCTGGCAGAGATGAAACTCACCCTCGTGGCCGCCCTGAGCGCAGCAGGCGGAGCCGTGTTCGGCGCCTGGCTGATGATCGAGAAGCTGGCCGCGGATCAGGTCAGGAAGATCGTAGGCGTCCTGCTGATTCTGATCGCGGTGAAGGCGATCTTCGACATCTTTATGTAGCAGGCTAATAGAGGAAGGACATGGCGCCGGCCTGAACGCCTGCGGCAGGGCAGATATAGATCGCAAGGTCCCCCCGCTTCAGGCGACGTTCCTGCTTGGCGAGCCAGATGCCCAGGGGCAGGCTGGCGCTGCCCACGTTGCCGTATTCGGGGAAAAAGGAGTTGTAGTTGTCCGGAACGCAGAGCCCGGCCTTCTTGATCGTGGGAAGCACGGTCTCATCGATGATCTTTCCGATGTCGTGAATAAAGAGACAATCATATTGTAAGTCCTTCCACTCCTCCTCCTGGAGGAGGTCGATCAGCAGCTCCATGGTCACCTTCAACCCGGTACGCACCAGCCGGGTGGAGTGTGAATGCAGGCGGTACCGCTCTCCGATCCGGTAGTTCAGGCCGATGTGGCAGACGGCATAGGTCCCGTCCTCGATGCGGTTGAAGAACCGCATGTGCTTGCTGTTCTCCGTGTACAGGGGATCCGTTGTGGGCTGCAGGAGCAGGGCGGCCGCCGCATCTCCGATGGTCAGCGAGCCGAACTTCCAGTCCAGTTCGTAAACGGTCTTGCAGGTGAAGTCCGCCCAGTCGAACGTCCGCTCGCCCGTGGCCACCAGGATGTTCCGGTAACGTCCGGTCTTGATCAGGCTGTCGGCGATATCCACCGACTTCATGAAGCTCGTGCACGCGTCCTGCGTGTCGATCACGTTTGCGTTCAGGGCGCCGATCTCATGCCGCAGCACATGGGCCGTGGCCGGCTCCACGAACGCCTTGGACATGCCCGTGAAGATGATCAGGTCGATCTCCGAGGCACGGACCCCTGCGTCTTCCAGGGCCCTTTCCGAGGCGAGCCTGGCAATGTCCGTGCAGTACTGTTCCTCCTCGCACCAGTACCGGGTCCTGCTCCCTGCCTTGTCCAGCTGGTGTTTGGCCCGCTTGAGCAGTTTTTCGAAGTCTCTCTCGCTCAGGTAATCCCGGCTGTGGTCCTGCAGCAGCCTCAGGGCATCCTCGTTGGTCACCTTGCGGGCCGGTATGTAGGCCCCGGCCCCTGCGATTCTCATTGCAACCTTTTGAGGATGTCCGCTCAACGACCCTTCTCCCTGCCGTTAAAAGTCCTTTCCCACCAAGCCGTAGAGGTTCTGTGGATTCACGGTTTCCCTGTCTCCAATCCGGATGCGCACGGGGTTGTCGCGCACCTGGAGAAACCGGACCTCGTCTCCGGGTTTGTAGTGCGGGGGAAAATAGAAATCAAGGAAGATCCTGTACGTGCCTGCCCGAACCTTGTCGGTATGGATCTCTGTGTAGGCGTATCCCATGCTCCCGGGGAATCGCTCCACCGGCATGGGTGTATTCAGATCGTCCAGGTAGCCCTGCTTAACCTGGATCACGTCAAGAAGTTCCGGGGGATAAATCGCTCTTGTCATCAGCACCCCGTAGGGCCCGTAGAAAATCCTCCACTGATCCTGCCTCGTTGTAAATTTCCTTTCTGCTTCCGACATCCTGCCGTCGATGATCAAGGCTTCATCCGTTTCGCTGCTGCGGAAGAGCGACCCGGCCACGTTGGGGGCGTAATCGGTTCCGAAACGCAGGTTGGCCGAGGAAACGATACGATGGAATCCCCTGGGAACCTGGAGTGTGATGGGGACCGTTGAAAAGCCCTCGTAGGTCTCCACGTCGGCATAGGTTTTCACGGCCCGAATCCCAAACGGGAGCTTGACGAACTGCTCGTTTCGCCGCAGCAGGCGAATCGGCCCCTTGATGTAGGCGATCACGTCCGAACCCAGCATCTCTTCGTGGAGAGAGATGGGAAGGAGATTGAAGAAGAAGCGGATTTCTACGCGGAACTTGAGCCGGTCCACGAGGTTCTCGCCGCTTCCCCCCGCGCCCGGCGGTATACTGTGGCTTTCGTAAAAAGTGGTGTGCAGCCCGTCTTCAGTGATCAGATATTCCGCCCTTGTGTAATCCGTGGTGAGGATCTCCTTCTCGGCATCGTAGGAGACGTAGTCCGGAAGAGAGCACAAGACAGGCGCCTTGCCGGGAAAGGAGGCCAGATAGACCCAGCTCGTTCCCCCGTCCACAGGATCTCTCAGCTCCACGGGCAGGATGACGCGGGACCCGGAAAGGGCTTGGAAATCCCCTGCCTTGCCCCCCGCATCCTTGACCATGAACAGGATCAGGTCCTGGGGGTCGATCCGCCCGTTGCTCCGAAAGCCGTTGTTCTTCTTGCCGAAGGGGAAGATCCAGTCGCCCTGGGCAGTCCTTTCGTCCACCTGGAACCGGATCGGCTCGAAGATTCCGTCTTTCCATCGGTATACGCAAATGGATCGGATCTCCGTGCCCAGCCATTCCCGTGGCAGCATCTCTCCAGTCAGGATCACGGGGTCGGGAAATCGCTTGAGGGCCTTCCGGCCATTCTCGCCTTCGAGGAGGGGGGATGCCTCTTCCACGGCCGTCGTGTCCGGCATGGATTTCGTCCCGGCAGTGTGAGGCGTGAGGAGAAAAGAACAGAGAAGAAAGGAACAGCCACACAGCAACAGCAACCTCGCCCAAAGGGGGTGACCCCGGGAGGATCCGGGCAATGGATGTCCATGGCTTTGTCGGCTTCTCAATCTCACCGGATGGTTCTCCTCTGTTCGAACGTTCCGGACACAGGGACATAGTCCTGCATGCGTTTCCTTGTTGTCAAGGGGACGCACGCCGTATCCGAACGGGAGGGTGCGCGGTTGCAGCCGCCCTTGCTCTTGATTTATGATCTCTCATAAGTGCTCCGGGGAAATCGCCCTGCGCGGTTGTCCGGAGCGTCAGCCCTGAACAGGAACGGAACAGGGATGTTTGTTGTGAAGGAAAGAACTCTCTGGTGGGCCTTGATCGTCCTTGCCCTGTTGATTCAAGGGTGCCAGGGAGAAAGGGAAAGAGACATACAGGGCAGCTCAGGGATCGTTATCGAGTTCATAGCCTGGATCATCCCCCAGCAGGAAAAGCTCTCGTTTCCAGCAGGACTTGGGGAAAAAGACGTTTTGGGCGCATTTGTTTTTGTGGATCCCTTTGCCGACCCGGCCAGGGGAATCCTTCTCGTCCGGGAATGCGGCGAGGGGGAAGAGGTGAGAGAGGAGCATCTCCTCACCATTTTGACCCCGCCGATCTCGGGCGTGGGAACCTTTGAAGTGGGATTCAGGTTGAACACGGATTGCGATCCGGGGGAGTACACCGCGTCCTTCTTCATGGAGGACGAGGAGGACAACGTGTCCAACCGGATCGAGTTCACCTATGAATTAACTTAGCCGGAAGCGGGACAGCGCCCTACTCGTTTAGGGCTTCCAGGAAAACAGGGTACTCGCTCAGCTTGATCTTGAGCTTTTTCTTGTCCGCACGGATGTGTTCCACGAGGGGTTCCTCTTGATCGATCCGGGTGACCACGTGCGTCAGCCTGACAGGGTCGCTCTCAACGGGGATCGTGGCCATGGCAGACCCAAGCGTCTCACCCGGGTCCTGTCCGATGTGATCGTCGTAGAATGCAACGAGGACCTTCTTTCCGTTCTTCACGGTACATTCATACACATAGACGTTCTCCGGCATGGCCAGCCGGCGAATGGACCGGAACCCCTCGAGCTTTTCGATGACCAGCTTGTACGCGTAGGCAGCGGGCCAGAGCTTCTTGAAGGTGCCGCTGGCCATTCCCGTGATGTTCAGGTTGTAGGGTGTCAGCAGGGATTGAACATCCCCGGGCCATCCCACCAGGAGCTTCTTTGATCCGGCATGAAGGGCCGTCATGCAGTATTTCACCACCTGCGCGGCCTGAAGAGCCCGGTACCAGCGGTTGACCTCTGGAAAATCCCTGTGGTTCTTCTTCCTGAGGATCTTTACATACTCTTCGCTCCTGGAGGGTACGGGATAGGGCTGGATCGTCCAGTTTGGAATCAGCACGCCTTCATAGAGGGGATAAAAACTGTAGATCTCGGCACTCCAGATCTCCTTGTCCGAACAGCCGGCCTGCTCCAGCAGTTTTGCGCAGTTGGCGATGAAACCGAAGTTCGGCCACCGGGCATCCAGGATGTCATAGGCGTCGCAATAGGTGATGGTCTTCCTGCTGAAGGCATCCCCGCGCTTCAGGAACCGCTGCATGCCTTCCGGAACCTTCTGGATCAACGGCTCCAGGTAGGCCCTTGTCAGGGGGGTCGGATCCCGGTCGTAGAATCCGAAAACCTCCCAGAAACCCACACCCGACAGGAGGATCTTCACATCCTTGCTGGCGAGCCTTGCGGCCTTGGCCCCCTCCCTCAGCAACTTCCCGTATTCCTCCGCCGATCCCGCCCAGTACACCTCGTTGTAGTACTCGTTGCCGAACTGGTAATGGAGGACCGGAAAGCGGAGGCCCGGCATGTCCTTGTGCCCGTCACCGTCGTTCCGCTCCACCAGGCTGATGATGATATCCCGGAATTCCTGGCTGTTTTCCTGCTTTGGAAGGTAGTCCGAGGTCTTTTTTGCCACCCATTTCAGGGGTCCCTTGAGGTAAACAAACACCTTGTCGCTTTTCGGCGCTGTGGCCCACTTGCAGTGGAGGCGAAGGCTCATGACGATGTGCACACCGTATTGCTGCCACTGCTTCACCCCCTCGTCCAGCAGGGACCAGTCATAGGTGTGCCTTCCTCCCACAGGACGACGCTTCTCGATCAGGTCCCACTTCACCCTTGCGAAATTCACCCACCGGACCCCCACGACCTCGGCATAACCGCGTACCACCTGGGGATCGCGGCCGCCGGCGTCCATGACAAAAACGTAGTCGAGCCCGAAAGGAGAGTCCCGGCCTTCTTCCACATACCGTGCAAAGGCCTCGCCCTCCAGGGGCCGCTTCGGCCCGCTCCCCTCAGCCTGGAAAGCATTCCCGGTCCCCTTGTCCGCGGCCTGATCGCCGTTGCCCGGCGGCACACAACAAAAAAGGGAGACGGAAACCGCAAGGAGGCTCACCGCCGCAAGGCCCCTTCTCTTGGTCCGCAGGAACGGCTCAAAACACACGGAAATGGCACCAAAGGACATCCTTGACTCCCCGTTCGTCTGCGTTCTGATGATGATTCCGTGATCAGGAGGGTTCGTGTTGCTCAGGGGAAAATTATACAGAGGAACCAGAGGGGGTACAATTCTCGTCGCCCATGCCCCCTCCTTCCCTCAGGTTTTACAAGCCGGTAGTGATACGTTAAGATTATTGGATTTAAAGAAGTTTCTTCGACTCCATGTCTTTACGATAGCCCAAAGGCGAACCAGGTTTTTCCCGTGAATCGCAAATTGCTCGTCCTTCTACTCGTCGCGCTTTGCGCACGTCTCCTTGTCTTCCGAGGTTATTCCGCGATCCATGACGAGATCGTGGTGGTGCAGTCCATCAACGAGATCCTGAAGGGTTCCTGGCCCGTTTTTGAAGGAATGATCCTGGAGATGGTCTTCCCGACCCGCATCGCCTTCCTCGGCATTACAGCGGGTCTGGTCAAGCTGTTCGGCTTCTCCGACTTCTCGGTCACCCTCTACCCTCTCTGTTTCAGCGTTCTGACGGTGCTTCTCGTCTACCTCCTCGCAAAACGGTTCCTGGAGGAGGAGGGTGCGCTCCTTGCCGCTTTCCTCTACGCCTTTTTCCCTCTGGACATCATCTTTGCCACCAAACTCTACTCCGAAAGTGTCTTGAATTTCTTCTGTACGCTGAGTTTTCTTCTCTTCCTAACGGCGGAAGACGACCTGCCGGAGAGAAAACGCTTTCTCCTCAGTTTTCTTGCCGGGCTCGTGGTGGGATTTGCCTACCTTCACAAGGTCACGGCAGGCTATTTCTGCGTCATGTTTGCCCTGATCGGCGTAGTGAACATGTTCCGGAAAAGAAGAATCCTCTGGCGATACGCGTTCCTGGCCCTCGGGTTTCTCACGGTCTTCTGCTTCGAGATGGGCTTTCACACCCTGGTGAACGATGACCCCCTGTATCGCTGGAACGTTTACCTCACCCAGGCGAACAGCGAGGAACTGAGGAGCACATACGGAGAAGACAGAACCGGAATCATGAGCGACTTCAAACGTCTTTTCTGGACCTTCCCGATTCATACCCTGATCTCCATTCGCCTCGGCTTCTTCTACTGGTTCATCTTTCCCGCCCTTATCTACTGCCTCGTCCGAAAACCGAGAACCCTCTGGCCGCTGCTGCTATGGTGGTGTCTTGTCGCAGCATTTTTTAACCTCAGTACGGTAAAGGGAGGCAGGATACTCTTTTATGTCCGGCAGACCTTTCCCATCTCGGTGCCGGGCGTGATCCTTCTCTCCGCGGCCCTCACCGACCTGAAACACGCTTCGTTCCTCACGTCCCGGAACGCAAGAAAGACCCTTTCGCTCGCCCTGGCCGTTCTTGCCCTTGTTTCCCTTTCCGGTGTCCTGGCCCTGGTGCTTTTCAAGGACGACATCGTCTCCGCCATGGCCCATGTCTACAGCCTGAAGAACACGGTCCCCTTTGACAGCAGCATGGTGGAGTGGGTCCTGAATATCTACCTGAAGTACATACGCTTTGCAGGCCTGCTGCTGTCGTTGTTCCTCCTTGGCCTGTTCGTGTCCGCACGACGCTCGGAAGGAAGGGGGCAGATTGGCTGGCCGACGCAAACCCTGGTCAGGGGGATCGCCGGCTTCCTGGCCATTGCTGCGATCTCCGTAGCGCTCAGTGAGAACAGGGGACTGAAGAACGCAGAGAAGGAATCGTACAGGATCCTGAGCGAGCTTCCGAGAAAACCCATCTACTCGGATTGGTACACCAAACAGGTCCTGGACTTTCATTTCGGCTTCCGGGAAGACCGAAACGTCGTGGACGTCCGGAACGCTCGTCTCCACGAGGCCAAGGATGCTTATCTGGTCTACAACGTCTTTCACAAAATGATTTCCGAACGGATCAAGTCGGTTGTAACCGAAAAGACAACCTTGAAGAACTCCCAGTTCAAGCAGTATTACTACGCGTACGAGGACGTGGATGCAGCGCGCACGGAAAGCTGGAAGATCCTCGAGACCCTGAACAACGGGATGCTTCTGATCTACCACATCCCTTAGCAGACCGTCGAAAATGAGCACCCGGGCGTTTTCAAGCCATGTCCAAAAGAATCAGAGCAGGTGGAATCGAGCTGAACTGCCGGCAAGCCGGGCAGGGGGAGGAGATCCTCTTCGTAAACGGGCTGGCCACGGACATGATGATCTGGTCTTCACAGCTCTCAGACCTTTCCAGGGATCATCATGTCATCCTGTTCGACAACCGGGGAACCGGCCTGAGCCCGCGTATCGACGGCCGTTACTCCATGGAGCTGCTGGCCGATGACGTGGCGAATCTTCTTGCGAGCCTGCAGATACCGGCTGCCACCATCGTGGGTCACTCCATGGGAGGCCTGGTGGCTCAGTGCGTGGCCCTTCGGCACCCGTCTGTGGTCAAACGGCTCGTCCTGGCTTCCACCTTCCATCGCGTACCGAAACGGGCTCACCTTTCCCTGGGGATATGGGTGGAGGTTCTGGAACGGGTCGGGCTCGAGGCCTTTCTCGATCTGATGATCTCACAGAATTACAGCCTGCATTATATCGAACAGAATTACCGGCAGATCCTCTTCATGCGCCGCCTTCTCCTCAACCACTTCAAGCAGGTCCCCATCGATCCCGGCATCCTGAGGAAACAGATCGATGCGGTTCTGGAACACGATACCGAACCGGAGTTGAAGAGCATCCGGGCACCGACCCTGGTGATCGTGGGGGATCAGGATTCCGTGGTGCCCCCCTTTCTTGCAGAGGAACTCGCAGAGAAGATCCCGGGCGCACGGTTTGAACGGCTGCCCCAGGCTGCCCATAACCTGATGATTGAACGGCCGGAGGAATTCAACAAGCGAATTCGCTCCTTTATCCAGACAAACCCCATAGCGTAGGCGGTCATGAAAGAGAAAAAAACAAAGGAATCGTACCATGTCGCTTTGGTCACAGGGGGATCCGGAGACATGGGCCACGCCATATGCCGCAGGCTGGCCCGTGAGGGGATGAAGGTGTGGATCCATTGCTTTCGCAGCCTGGACAAGGCAGAGGCCCTGGCAGGGACCATCTGGGACTCCGGTGGGGAGGCAGAGGTCTGCCGGGCGGACCTGACGGATTCCACCCAGACCGACGGGATGATCAAGAAGATCATCGCAGAGTCCGGCCCCATCGACGTGCTGGTGAACAATGCAGGGGAGACCAAGGACAACCTCTTGATCTTCATGCGGGAAGAGGACTGGGACCGGGTCCTTGCCCTCAACCTGAAATCGGCCTTTCTCTGCTGCAAGGCGGCAGCGCGCAAGATGATGTCTCGGAAATCCGGGAGCATCATCAACCTCTCCTCCGCAAGCGGAATCGTGGGCATAGCCGGGCAGAGCAATTATTCCGCGGCAAAGGCAGCATTGATCGGCATGACAAAGTCCCTCGCACGCGAACTGGG
>CAZSUQ010000101.1:0-11175 GCA_964609935.1 uncultured Thermodesulfobacteriota bacterium
ATGTCGGGCTTCCAGTTCCTTGAACACCTGCTCGATCCTTTTCAGGGCACCGTCCACGGATTCCCCTTCCAGGGTTTTCCCCGTGTGCCAGCTCCTGAAGAAATAGACGATGAAGAAATAACCGAGTAGCCTGCCGGTGAGCTTTTCACCCAGAAGACGGGGAAGAACCTGGTAAAGCTCCCATACGCTCTTGAGAACAACGGACTGGATTCGGTTGTTATCCGGGTCGAGGCGACCCACGTTGAGCTCCCCGAAGTCCTTGATCACCGTGACCGGCATCTTCTTTGCCCGCGAGGTCTCTTCTGCCGTCTGCCTCGTACGGATAAAGGCCGAGCTGTAGAGCGCGTCCACCTTTCTCTCCTCGAACCAGCCGGCCACCAGCCTGGCCTGTTCAACGCCTTTGGGGGTCAGGGGGCCTTCCTTGGTCCCGGTTGCATAGGCGTTGACCAGTGCGATGTCCCTTTCCGAGTCCTTCTCGAACTCCATTTCACCGTGCCGAATCAGAAAGACATCCATCTGTGTTCTCCGGAGATGTAAGGCAGAGAGCCGAATGAACGAGATTTCGTTTTTGGATTGACCCTCTAGGATAGCATTTTTTTTTGTGTCTGTAGAATGCTATGCTTCCTTTTCCAGAAGGCCGAACCAACAACACACATGACAAGGCCCAAAACAAGCGAGGATTTCGTAGCGAGGGTATCTCGGCAACCGTAGAGGGGTACTGCTTGTTTTGGGCTTAGGAGAAGACATGGCGAGAATCAGCTTTCCGGACGACTTTCTCTGGGGGACGGCAACCTCTTCCTATCAGATCGAAGGGGCCTGGGACCAGGGGGGCAAGGGCGAGTCCATCTGGGACCGGTTTTCCCACACGCCCGGCAGGATCGCGGATGGGAGCACAGGGGATGTTGCGTGCGACCATTATCACCTCTACAGGGAGGACGTGTCCCTCATGAAGGAGATCGGTGTGAAGGCCTACCGCTTCTCCATCTCCTGGCCTCGCATCCTTCCGCAGGGCAAGGGAAAGGTGAATCCGGAGGGCCTGGACTTCTATTCCAGGCTGACCGACTGCCTCCTCGAAGCAGGGATCAAGCCCCTGATCACGCTCTACCACTGGGACCTGCCGCAGGATCTCCACGACCTGGGCGGATGGGCCAACCGGGACATTGCCGGCTGGTTTGCCGACTATGCTGCCGCTGTTGCAAGGAAATTGGGGGACCGGGTGGAGTTCTGGGCCACGATGAACGAGCCCCAGGTTTTTGCCATGCTCGGCTATTTCATCGGGCTGCACGCCCCGGGCGTCATGGATCCCGTAAAGTACCTGGCGGTCTCCCACCACATCAACCTGGCTCACGGGGCGGGTGTGACGGCCATTCGATCCGAGTGTCCCCAGCCACAGGTGGGCACGGTCCTGCAGATCCCCCCGATTTATCCCAGGTCGGACTCGGACGAGGACCAGGAAGCGGCACAGATCATGGACAGCTTCCTGAACCGGTGGTATGCAGAGCCCGTGCTCCTGGGGCGGTATCCGTCGGACATCCTGGAACTCATCAAGCCCTTTGAGCCACCCATCCAGGAAGGGGACCTGGAACGCATACACCAGCCCCTGGATTTCGCGGGCCTGAACCTCTACACCCGCCTGTTTGCCTATCATGACCCAAACGTGCCCGTTGCCCGGGCCATGGCGGACGAGGACCACAGGATACCGGGGGCCACCTACACGGACTTCGGCTGGGAAGTATACCCCAGGGCCATTTACGAATCACTCAAGAGGTTCAAGGATGAATGGGGCGATCCGCCTGTTTACATCACCGAGAACGGGCGGTCCAGGGAGGATGTCCTGGTGGACGGCAAGGTGAACGACCCGGAGAGGATCGAATACCTTGCCGCCTACCTTGCCCAGGTTCGAAAGGCCATGGACGAGGGCGTAAAGGTGCGGGGATACTTTCTCTGGTCCTTCATGGACAACTTCGAGTGGGCCGAAGGGTACACGAAACGTTTCGGCATCGTGCACGTGGACTTTGACACACGGGTCCGCACCCCAAAGGCGAGTGCCCACTGGTACAGGGACCTCATCGCTCGGAACGGGTACGACTGGGATGAGTGAGGCCGATCCGGCCGCATGTGAGGAAACCGAACCCCGTCAGAATCTGTACAGGTTCAGCCCCACGTCCTCGTCAAAGGCCCTGTCCACCTCTCCGGTTACCTCGTGGATCACGATCTCGCAGGTTCCGCTCACAACGGCCGAGGTGAGGTGCCCGCCAAAGGCCTTGTAGTTTATGTCCGACAGGGTGATGTGGAGATGGATGTACGTCTCCCCGTTCATCGTGGAGACGTTTCCTGCAAGGCTGGTGATCTCGTGATCCCCGGTGATCTCGGTTGGGAGATACTCCTTGGTCCGGGTCTTGAAAAGACCCAGCGTTGTCTTGTCGGTTGCACCGATACCGCTCACCGAACCCAGCTTGATCCCGTTTTCCCTGCAGAATTGCTTGAGTGTCTCTACGATTTCCTCTCCCTTGTCGATCCGGACGATCCAGTTGGTTCCGAACTTGCTGAATTCCATGACATCTCACTCCCTTGACTGAAAAAATGCTTTTTTGTCGGGGGTTTTCCCTCCCAGCCGGCAAGACTCGTTGCATATCACAGGGTTTGGATGTGTTCAAGGGGGCCCAAGTCTCCAATCTTTTGTTTACAAACACTGTCTTATTTTATTATAATTTTCTAATACGACTGTTCCATCGAAAAACCACGCATCGGGCAAACCATGAGGAGGAAGCAGCATGTTCACTCGCAGCACACGCTTCACCTGGATCGGCATTCTTGTCCTCTCATGCATGTTTCTCATGGGACAGGAGGATTGGGCACCGCCGGATTGCACGGACAACGACGGGGACGGTTACGGGAACCCTGCGTCCGTAAGCTGTGCTTTTCCACAACTGGACTGTGATGACGGCAACCCGAACGTGAACCCCAGCGTGGTAGAGGGGATTAGCGGTCTTCCCGGGGTGTGCAGCGACACGCTGGACAACGACTGCGACGGGGATGTGGACATGGATGACATCTACTGTGTCCCGTGCGACGACGTGGACGGGGATGGTTACGGGGCGCCGGCGAGCGGAAACTGCACGTACCCTGAAGAGGACTGCAACGACGGCAACCCGGACGTGAATCCCGGAGAGGTGGAGACCTGCGGCAACGGAGTCGATGACGACTGCGATGGGGGGATAGACAACGCGGACGAGGATGAAGACACCTTCGTCTCCGAGGATTGCGGTGGGCACGATTGTGACGACTCCGACCCGGACATCAATCCGGGAGTGGAGGAGGGACCGCCGGAAAGTGCGGCTTGCAGCGATCTCGTGGACAATGACTGCGACGATCTGGTGGATTTATTGGACGCCGGATGTGTGGATCTGGAAGAAATGGCGTTCATAACCGGCGGCGAATTCCAGATGGGGGACGCTTTCGCAGAGGGTGACGTGGACGAACTGCCGGTCCATACCATTCTTGTCCCTTCATTCAGCATCGACACAAAGGAAGTGACCAACTTTGAATACCAGGCGTGCTATAATGATGGTTTTGGCCCGTGCGCTTCTGCCGGAAACGGGACGCCGCTCTTCAATGCCACAGGCCGCCCAGATTATTTCACGGATCCGACTTACGCCCTCTATCCCGTGATGGGGATTGACTGGTACGAGGCGGAAGCTTACTGTACCTGGGCGGGTAAGCGGCTCCCCACCGAGGCGGAATGGGAGTATGCCGCCCGGGGTGGCCTGGTTGGAAATCGTTATCCCTGGGGGGATGCCATCAGCGGGACTGACGCGAACTACTACAATTCAGGGGACCCTGAGGATAACAACACCAACCAAGTGGGAAGCTATGCTCCGAACGGTTACGGACTCTACGATATGGCCGGAAACGTTCTGGAGTGGGTGAGCGACTGGCGCGATTGGCCCCCTAACGAAGGGTTTTATTACCAGGAATGTTATGATGGTGTTCACGCCTACTGCACTTGCCCGGGTGGTGTGCCGCCCTGTACCTGTGACGACCCCCCGGGTCCTGGATCCGGAACCTATAAGATCCAACGGGGCGGGATGTACAATAACACGACAGCAAAGCTCAGGGTGTCCGAGAGGAGTTGGACATGGCAGAATAATAGCGGATTCAATGGGTTCCGCTGCGCTGCGGACTAACAACCGCCTGTTGCATTGTTGACTACCAAGGGTCGGGGTTTCTCGGGTCCATCAAGCCCGAAAATCCCGGTCCTTTTTTGTGCCCGGATCCGAATCTTCCATGCTTCCACCGCTCCCACCACGAAGCTTCATGTCAGCCCGGGTATCAGACGAGGCGCCTGCTGCGGCTTGAAAGACCTTTGCCGCAACGCTCGTTTCTCTGCTGTTTTCTACGCCTCGTGACAGTGCCTCGTGCAATATGCGGGTTAACCTGTCTGCCCCTCTTTCCTGAGCATCCTCACGATTTCGTCGGGCCGGAGCGCCACGAACTGGGGGCCGAGTTCCTGCACCATGGCCGCCAGATCGCCGGGCCGCACATCCCAGGCATTCACACCCACGAACAGGTACACCGGATCCCTGGGCGACACCAGGAACTTGAGCACCCTGACGAGCCTGAGGAGCTCCAGAGCGGCCTCTTTATCGGTGATATATGCGGCCCTGAGAATGGGTGCCCCGCTCTTTGAAAAGGCAACCGAAGGTCCAAGGGGGATGGGCGTGTAGTCCGCAAAGAACCCTTCCATCCCGAGGATCTCCTCGTATCCGGTGGTGAGCCAGTCAGGATAGGAGGGGGGATAGTTGAGGAGCCAGACCGTTTTCAGGTCCAGCGCTGCGGTGTAGGGTGCGGACAGCCGGAGGTAATCCTCGAGTGCGGGGTAGAGGATCGGGAAGATGTAGCCCGTTCCCGAAGGGGGTGCCACAAAATAATCCAGTCCGGAACGCGAGGAGTAGAAGTAGTCGAGTACGGCCGGGGCCAGGTCCACGAGAAAAGGGCTCAGGGTCCATCCGATGGGGACGCTGCCGCGGGCGGGATCGTTCCAGCGGGTGACCATGCTCCCCATGTTGTAACAGACATTGTCCCCGTCCGACATGACAAAGCTCAGGTAGATCCGGTTTTGCGGCCTGCCAGGCTCGAGGTGCTCCTGGTGGTAGGTCCCCACAGGGATCCCGGAATGCACAGTGAGGTTGGATGCATGATCGCTCGGCACCAGGTATTTGTTGAAGAGCGACAGGAATGCGGTCCCAATGACCTCATCGAATCCATGGGATGCAAGGTACCCCAGGACCGGGATGTTGCACGGGGTTGAGCAGAGGAACCTGGCCAGAACGCCCATCTCCTCCAGGAAGGGCTGGTTCTCCGGCCGCAGGGTGAACGTAAAGATCCTGTGCTGAACCAGGTAGTCTCTCAGGCGTGTGTCATCAATGTTCAGGTCCGCGATGACGCCCTTGTGACACAAGGGCCAGAAGGTTTCCAGGGCCCATGCATACATGCTGTGCCGGTCGTCCCAGCGCCCCCGGAGGTCGTCCATGATCGGAACACCCGTGTCTTCCAGCAGCCCGGTCAGGTCCGGATGAACGATCAGGGCATCTTCCAGGCCTGCACGCATGGTGGCAATGTTGATGGAATCCGGAAAGGCCGGATCGTACACGATGCCCCCGTTGAAATCCGTTCGAAAGCGGTCGAGCATCTCTCCGGGATTCCCCAGCGTTTCGTGCTCGATCCCGTAGCGGTCCCTGAGGTAGTTCAGCCACAGCAGGTCATTGTCCCTGTACAAAACGTAGAGCCTGGGTTCGCTGCGGTTTACGTTTCCCTGTACAGAAGCGGCCAGGTTTTCCAAGGGGTTCCCCATTCCTCGAACGTCCACCACCGAGAGGAAGCGGGGCTCAGCGGATCGGGGGAAAAGCGGCTGTTCAGCTAAGCCTGTTGCCGGCTGGCCGGCAAGGAAGGTCCCTGCGACGATCAAAAGGAGGATTCTTCTCTTCATCCTGGCCTGACGCGGGTCTATGGAGTGACTGAATAGGCAAGGCTGATGAGGATGGCCCATGCCGTAACATTCAGAAGAAGGGTCCAGATGAGCGGCCAGTTCAGGCGCCGTACCTTCATGGTTCCTGTTTCCTCCCTTTCAGGTTTTGTAACAGGAGAAGCCGCAGGGTGTTTTTCAGGTCGAGGCTCGATTCAGCTGTTCATTACCTTTATCGGTTGAGCATGTCTTTTGATTGAGGGCGCATGAAGAAACGCCAGGGAAAACCGTTGAACAACCTGTAACAAATGCAAGAATCAAGCCAGAAAAACAGCTGAAACCCTTTTGGAATAAATGGAAAAACGAATACAACATAACATGTTATAGATATTGGTAAAACTCATGTATAGTAAACAGCATTTGATTTTGCTTTTTTGTGACCGGAAAAGCCTCAATCCAATCCAGTGTCCAATAATCAGACACAAATCAATGTGAAAAGAGCACTTCGTTCGTAGCAAACAGGAAATACATAAGAGAATTAGTATAGTTAGAAAGAGAGCCGGAGAAATTTGACCTTTTGTATGATTCTTTTACGTTGGGAAAAACATTTACAATGAAAACATATGGTTCAAAGAAGGTAAGAATCCTGTATACTTATCCGTCATATCCGTGCAATACGCAGTAATCGGGACACCCCATCGTCTTTACAGGGAGGATCGCCTGTGATCTTGGGATTCAACGGCGCCACCACCATGAAAGCGGATCTTCCAACGGATATTCGAATTGCGGGAAATGCAGGGTTTGAAGGGCTGGAGATCTGGGCGGCCAAAATGGACGCCTACCTGGAAGATCATACAGTGGGAGATCTGAAAAGCCTCTTTATCGAACAGGGGATTGAGCCGGTGAGCATCAATTCCATCGAGTTCATTTCGTTCCGTCCGCCCGGGGAATACGAAGGTATTCAGAGCCGGTGCCGGCAATTGTGTGAAATCGCTCGGGGGTTGGGCTGCGAAAAGATTGTCGTGGTCCCGAGCCCCCTGCCAGAGGGGGGGGCTGGAGAAGAGGAGATTCTGAAAGAATCCGTAACCGTGCTGAGGGATCTTGCGGGGATTGCGGAGCCTCACGGGGTCAAGCTGGCTTTCGAGTTTCTCGGCTTTTCCTGGTGCTCGGTGCGAACCCTGCAGGCCTGCTGGGAGATCGTTCGCCGTGTGGACAGGGACAATGTGGGCCTTGTGATCGACACCTGTCACTTCTATGCAGGGGGCTCGTCACTGGCGGCCATTGAAGATGTGGACCCGGATCGAATCTTCATCTTCCACATCAATGACGTGGAGGACCGGCCCAGGGAGATCATCGAGGATGCCCACCGCCTTCTGCCCGGTGAGGGTGTCATCCCGCTCGGAAGCATCCTGGAATGCCTTGCACGCACCGGATTCAACGGGCTCTGTTCCATTGAGCTGTTCCGCCCCGCGTACTGGGAACGCGATCCCCTGGAACTGGCCCATGCTTCACACGATGCCGTTCGCCGGACAATCGAGCCCCACTTCAAGTTGTGAGTCATGCCCGCACGGCAGGGGATGGGTAACAAGCCCGCATATTGCATGAGGCCTTCCGCCCGCTCTCGTGACGAATGTACATGTCCTATGAGGGTTAGGAGGGATCATGGTTCGATCTGGGCAACGGACTCCAGAACATACGTGGGCTGGTACGGGTGACGGTCCACGTCTTCCCTGCTGGTGACACCGCTCAACACCAGGATGGTCTCCATCCCGCTTTCCACACCCGCAACCACGTCCGTGTCCATCCGGTCGCCCACCATGACCGTGTTCTCTGAGTGGACCCCCATGTAGTTGAGGGCCATCCGGATCATGAGGGGATTCGGCTTGCCGACGAAATAGGGCTTCACGTCGGTTACCTTTTCAATGAGCGCGGCCATGGCGCCGCATGCGGGCACCAGGCCCGATTCCGTGGGGCCGGACGGATCCGGGTTCGTGGCGATGAACCTCGCCCCTCCCATGATCAACCGGATTGCCCTGGTCACGCTTTCCAGTGCATAGGCATGGGTTTCCCCCAGTACGACGAAGTGGGGGTCGTGATCGGTGAGGATGTAATTGATGCCGTGGATCGCTTCGGTCAATCCGCTCTCTCCGATAACATACGCCCTGGCATTCTTCTTCTGGGACAGAAGGAAGCGGGCGGTGGCCATGGCCGAGGTGAAGATGCGCTCGGGCGGGATTTCCAGGCCGATGGTCTTGAGCCGGTGGGACAGGTCGCCCGGCGTGTAGGTGGGGGTGTTTGTCAGGACAACGTATTCAGCCCCCTGCTCCTTGAGCCGCTCCAGAAAAAGGTCGGCGCCCGGGATGATGGAATGTCCGCTTATCAGGACTCCGTCCATGTCCATGATATAATTCTTCTGGGGTGCCATTGAAATATCTCCTTTTTGTCTATCCCTTCGGAGGCTTGGGTCCTTTGTGCAACCTCCGGCAGGTTGCTGAAAAAGCGGTTCCGAGCGGGTTCCTTCAGCCTGCTAGGTTTATTAAGAGATTTTCCGTATCGAGTCAACAGTCATACGTTTTGTTAAGAGGTCCCTTCTCGGCTTGCCCTTCGCCCGATTCGTTCTTGATTTGACAAACCGGTGACGTGAAATACCATGGAGTCTCAACAGAACCCGAAGGATTGTTGAAACCGATTCAACCGCTGTCGGGCGCCGAGTCGTAAAGACCTTTACATGGATGAACCATGACCCTGTTACCCCGGAAGGCCGCAACGCGCCGCACCAAGATCGTCTGTACCCTGGGTCCCGCCTCCTCCTCCCCGGATCAGATCCGAGAGCTCATCCTTGCGGGAATGGATGTGGCGCGGCTCAACTTTTCACACGGCGATCACGCCTCTCACAGGAAGACCATCCGAACGATACGGGAACTCAGCCTGGAGCTGGGCAGGGAGGTGGGTATCCTGCAGGACCTGGCCGGCCCGAAGATCCGGCTCGGCAAGCTCCCGGTACCGGAAAGGGAGCTCAAGGTGGGAGAAGAGGTATCCTTCGGCCATGACGCGTCCTCCGACCCAGAGGTCATCCCGGTGAACTATCCCTACCTGGCGGAAGACGTTGACGTGGGCAACCGGATCTTGCTCGCAGACGGGCTCGTGGAGCTGGAGGTCCTGGACAAGGGTGCGGACAGGGTGAGGTGCCGGGTTCTCGTGGGCGGGGTGATCTCCTCGAACAAGGGGATGAACCTTCCCCTGAGCAACCTCAGGGTGGATACCTTTACCGAGAAGGACAGAAGCGACCTTGCTGCGGGCCTCGAGGAGGGGGTCGATCTCGTGGCCCTCTCCTTTGTTCGTCATGAGCGGGACTTGGAGCCGGTCCGGGAAATGCTGCAACAGAAGGAAGAACCTCCCCTGCTCATCGCAAAGATCGAAAAGTCCGAGGCCGTGGAAAGGCTGGAGTACATCCTCGAACAGGTGGACGGGCTGATGGTTGCCAGGGGGGACCTGGGCGTGGAGATGCCCCTGGAGGACGTACCCATCATCCAGAAGAGGCTCATACGGATCGCGCGCCGCAGGGCCAAGCCCGTGATCACGGCAACCCAGATGCTCCGCTCCATGGTGAGCAGCCCGCGACCCACGCGGGCCGAGGCCACGGATGTGGCCAATGCCATCCTGGATGGAACGGACGCTGTCATGCTCTCCGAGGAGAGCGCCATGGGAGACTACCCAACCGAGGCGGTAAGGGTGCTGGACCGGATCGCCCGGGTCTCGGAACCGTATCTTCGTGAGGACGAGCTGCTCAAAGAGTCGGACTCCAGGTTCATGGAGGTCTCGGAAGCCGGCGTGAGCCGGGCCGCGACCCGGCTGGCCCTGGACCTGAAGGCCGCAGCCATCGTGGCCTGTACCATGACCGGAAAGACCGCCCGTTATGTTGCCCGTTTCCGGCCTTCCTGCCCGGTGGTGGCCCTCACACCAAGCCTCATGACACAGCGCCAGCTCGCCCTCTCCTCGGGCGTGGTCCCTGAACGGGTGGAGTCCTTCACGGACACGGACCGCGTCTTCGAACTGGCCAAGTGGCGGACCCGGGAAAAGGGGATCGCCGGGAAAGGAGACAGGCTGATCATCACTGCAGGGGTGCCCCTGGGCGTTCCTGCAATCACCAATCTCCTGCGTGTCCTCGAGGTGGAGAACGATTGAGAGAAAGAAGGGAGGTCGAAGAGAATCCTATGGAGAATCTACCGTATAAATGCCTCGTTCTTGTCTGCATCAACGACCGTCATGGCGCGCGGAAATCGTGCGCTGATGGCGACAACAAGGAGGTCAGGGCCCGGCTCAAGGAGGCGGTGAAGGAAAAAGGCTGGTCTCCGAAGCATGTTCGCGTCTCGTCGTCCATGTGCCTGGGGCTGTGCCCCCACGGTCCGAACGTGGTGATCTACCCCCAGGAGAGATGGTTTTCAGGGGTGAAGCTCGATGATGTGGACAGGATCCTTGCCGAAATCGAGGGGTTCCTGGAGGAAATGCAGTCCGCACCATGATAAGCGATCATGTAAAGCATACGCTTGAATCCTTTGATGTGACCCCCCGAAGCATCAAAAAGCCGCCGGACGCAAAGCTTGCGGAGGTGTACATCGTAGACGACCGGTATGTTCTCCGGTCCAGGCCTCTTCAGGAAAACACGGAGGCGCATTACCATGTCGAGCGTGCGCTGCTGGAGCTTACGGCCCGCCTCACCGGTTACGCACTCCCAAAGTACCTGCCCTGTCGTGGGGGGGAGCACTTTTTTCCGGATGGGCAATTCTTCTGGACCCTCCACGAGCTGATCCCGGGTCACACCCTGGGAAAGTGGTTCGAGCTTCACACGATTCCGTCGCATGTGGACCGGCAGGTGATGTCCACCCTTCGTAAACTTCACGAGGCGACAAAAGGGCGCTTCGACCCCTCAAGCATTTCACGCATGTACTTCCTTGACATGATACGTCCGGCAATGGGCGAGGCTTCTGCGTTTTTGTCCAGGGACTCCCTGCAGCGTATCCGCGCATCCTTCCGAAGGGTGGAGGCCTTCTCCGGCCTGTACACCTCCGGAGAGGCCTGCTTTGTACACGGCGATTTTCACCATGGAAACGTCCTGGCTCATGACGGGGATGTCGTTGGGTTCATCGACCTGGACTGGTGTCGTGTGGGCAACCTGTTCGAAGACCTTGGTTTTACGCTGATGATGCTGC
>CAZSUQ010000102.1:0-11169 GCA_964609935.1 uncultured Thermodesulfobacteriota bacterium
CAGCCTGTCAGGGGTATTCCGACAGGCTCCTAGTTGCGGGCTACACGGCCTGTGCTTCGAGAAGGGATTCAACCTTGGTCCGGTGCTGTTCGAACCCGAGCCTGGAACGATCGATGCCAAAGGCGAGTCCGAGCAGTTGCGCGATATGGAAGACGGGCATAGCAAAGCCGAGGCCGTGTTTCCGGTTCAGAAGGGGCTGGCTGCGGTCGAGCTGCTCGAAACAGGACGGGCATCCTACGGAAATGGCCTGGGCCTCCTTGTCAACCATGTGGCCCAGTTTCTCCCGCGTGATCTCGTTGGCCGCACTCATGTCCACCTTGGTGCCCAGGGCCGACCCACAACAGAGCATTCTCCTCGAGTACTGCACGGTCTCCATACCCACGGCGGACAGGAGTTCGTCCATCTGCGTGGGAACCAGGCTCAGGCTCGGTGAAAGCCGGTCAGGGTACATGATTCTCGGCGGCCGGAAGTAGTGGCAGCCGTAGTGACAGGCAATACGCAAGGGAACCCGTTGCACGGCCTTCTTCCCGATGGCCTCGAGCCCCACGTCCTCGTAGAGAACGTTGAGTAGGGGTTTGACCACCACCTCCTCTTTGAATTCCCTTCCCCAGGGCTTGAGCGTCTCGTTCACCTGTTTGCGCACGTCCGGGTTCTTGATGAGGATCTGGTTCGCCTCTTTCAGGGTGTTCGTGCAGCCGTTGCAGAGGCTCAGGATCGTCAGCCCTTCCTGGCCTGCCACACAGAGGTTGCGGGCAGCCAGGGCGAGCCAGCTGTCGTGGTGGACCAGCTTGATGAGCGTTGGAGCCGGGCAGCAGCTGAAAGGCATGTCCACCAGCTCGATACCCAGCACGTCGGCCACGACACGGGTAGCGCTCTCGAAGCCGGGGTATTTCGCAGGAATTATACATCCGCTGAACAGGGCGTATCGCATTGTTTCATCCCTGAGGCTGCTTAAAAACGATCATCTGCGGCGTTGCGCTCTTCCCTCATCGTTGTGGCGTACGCTGAAACGTACGTCTCGCTCCCCGGGTTTTCGCGCGCCTTTCATGGGATCATTTCTTTAGCAGCCTCAATTCTAGTTTTTTCAGGGCTCCTCGCTGACCATCCGGGCCAGTCCGGTGGCTTCCAGAAGACCCTCCACCTCCTCCAAGGGTACCGCTGGCGGATCCTTGAGGCCCAGCTTTTTCCGGATCTGTTCGATCCGCTTGGACATCTGGACCACCTTGCCGGTCTTCACGACCATCTCGGTCCCGGAGCGGACCTTGTCCGGCATGTACCCCTTTTGTGCGGCCTCGTTCATCAGCTTGATGAGCAGATCGGTCACATTGATCATCTGCGGACACCGGTCCTCACACACGTGGCACGTGGTGCAGCACCAGAGCTTTTCGTCGCTGATGGCCGCCTCGAGCCCTTCCCTTAGGCACGTGAGGAGGAGCTTCCGGGGGTTGTAACCGTCCACCACGATGGCAGCGGGACAACTCCCGGTGCAGCGTGCGCAATTGTAGCACTCGTAAAGGAGTTCCTCGTTGAAGAGAACCGGTTTCTTCATGATTTCTTTTTCCTTGGCTTGGGCGCAAAGGCCTTGATCCCTTTCTGGATTTCCTCGTCCGAGATCTTGTCCACGATCTCCTTCAAGGCGTAGACCTCCTTGGAGAACTTCATCCCCTCCGCTGCGCTGATCCATGCAAGCTGGAGCCGCTCCTTTTGAACACCGAGCTTTGCCATCTTCTTCCAGAGCCGTTTCACGCGCTTGTCGGTCTGGTGATTGGCATTGATGTAGTGACAGTCCCCGATGTGGCACCCTGAAACCAGGACCGCGGCGATCCCCTTGTGGAAGGCATACTCCACAAAGTGGGGGTCCACCCTGCCGGAGCACATGGTCCGAACGATGCGGATCTCAGGGGGATACTGGATGCGGCTGACTCCCGAGAAATCAGCACCCGCGTAAGAGCACCAGTTGCAGCAGAAGGCCAAAATCTTTCGATTCGCATCCACCTCGGCCAGTGCATCGATCTGTGAACGGATCTGGGCATCGCTGAAGTGCCGCATGTGGATGGCCCCGAAATGACATTCTGGTGCACAGGTCCCGCACCCGGAACAGGCGGCCTCCACCACGCTGGCGGTCTCGGATTCCTTGTCAACGGTGATGGCGCCGTAGGGGCAGACCTTGGCGCAGAGCCCGCAGCCGGTGCAACTCTCCGGATCGACGGTGGATGTGATGGCCTCCACGGTCACCTTGCCCTTGGCCATGAGGATGTTGGCCCTGGAAGCGGCCGCGCTGGCCTGGGTCACGCTGTCCTTGATGTCCTTGGGGCCCTCGGAGCACCCTGCAAGGAAGATCCCGCCCGTGGGGGTGTCCACGGGCCGCAATTTTGGATGCGCCTCCATGAAAAAGCCGTCGGCCATGGAGGGAAGCGCGAGCAGACGCTTGACCACCGCGGAATCCTTGCTCGGCTCGATCCCCACGGAGAGGATGGCCATGTCCACCTCGTAGTGATAGAGCTTGTTCAGCAGGGTGTTCTCCCCGATGAGCTTGAGGTTCTCGGTTCGGTCGTCCTGGAGGATCTCGCCCGGGAGCCCGCGGATGAACTTGACCCCTTCCCTTCTGGCCCTCTGGTGGAGATCCTCGAATCCCTTCCCAAAGGCGCGGATGTCCATGTAGAACACGTAGATCTCCGTGTCCGGCCAGTGTTCCCGGATCAGCAGGGCATCCTTGATGGTGTTCATGCAGCAGATGTTGCTGCAGTAGGGGTTGGCCCGCTTGGAGCGGGACCCGATGCACTGGACAAAGGCCACGCTCTTGGGGATCTTCTTGTCCGAGGGCCGGATGAGGTTACCCCCTGTGGGGCCTCCGGCGTTGATCAGACGCTCGAACTCCAGGCTGGTGATCACGTTGGGGAACCTTCGGTAGCCGAGCTCGGTGAGCGCACTGGGGTCGTATACGTCACTGCCGGTGCAGACGATGATGGTTCCCACCTCGAGGTCCAGGATCTCCTCTTTCTGGGAGAAGTCGATGCACTGGTGTTTGCAGGCGAGATAGCACTTGTCGCAGGCGATGATGCCGTGCTTGTTCAGGCAGGAATCCATGTCGATCAGGTACGTGGCAGGCACGGCCTGTGCGAAGGGAGAGTAGATGCCTTTGCGCGTGGACAGGCCGCAGTCGAACTCGTTGGGATTGTGCTGAGGGCAGTCCTTGATACAGTCTCCGCAGTAGGTGCATTCCTCGGTCACGTAACGCGGCCTTTTCTTTATGCTGACCTGAAAATTCCCGATGTACCCGTCAACCGACTCCACCTCGCTCAGGGTCATCAGCTCGATCTTCGGGTGGCGGCCCACCTCGGACATCTTGGGAGCAAGGATGCAGATGGAGCAATCCATGGTGGGGAAGGTCTTGTCGATCTGGGCCATGCGGCCCCCGATGCTGGCATACTTCTCCACGAGGTAGACCTGGTAGCCTGCGTCAGCCAGGTCCAGGGACGCCTGAATGCCTGCAACCCCTCCCCCCACAATCAGGGCCCTTCGCGTGATCGGGACCTCGGTCTCCACCTGCGGTTCCAGCAGCTTGGCCCTTTCCACGGCCATCTTCACCAGGTCCTTTGCCTTGTTCGTGGCGGCCTCGCGGTCGTGCAGGTGAACCCAGCTGCAATGTTCACGGATATTGGCCATTTCGAAAAGATAGGGGTTCAACCCGGCCTCTACACAGGCGGTACGAAAGGTGGGCTCGTGAAGCCGTGGCGTGCAGGAAGCCACCACCACGCGGTTGAGACCGAACTCGCGGATGTCGGCCTTGATGACCTCCTGGCCGGAATCGGAACAGCTGTACATGGAGTCCTTGGCCAGAACAACGTCCTCCAGGCCCGAGGCGTAACGGGCCACATCCTCGCAGTCCAGGGACCCGTCGATGTTCAGGCCGCAATGGCAGACGTAAACGCCGATCTTCGGTGGGTCTGAACTCCTGCGGTGAGGCACGTACTGCTCGACGTCAACCTCTTCTCTCTTCTCCATATTGGTATCCCTTTTCAAAGGCAGCTTCATTCAGCTCTTCGGTCCCCTTCGGAACGGACGCCAGAACCGCTTTCTTCAGGGACTCGTACTGCACCACCTGCGTGACGGAAGCCAGGAAACCGAGCATCACGATGTTGGCCACCATCTTTCTGCCGAGTTCTTCTGCGAACCTCGTGGCAGGGATGTGAAAAAGGCTCGGCACCTTCCCCTCCAGTTCCTTTCCCCTCACCAGGTCCGTGTCGTAAAGAACCACGGTTTCCGGATCCATGAGACCGGAATAGGTGGTTCGGGCCTCCTCGGACATGAAAACCAGGATGTCCGGTTGAACCACCTTGGGATAGTGAATGGCCTTGTCGGAAAGGACGAGGTCCGCGCTGCACGCCCCTCCGCGTGCCTCGGGGCCGTAGCTCTGGGTAAAGACCGCATTCTTGCCTTCGAACAGGACCACCGCTTTCCCAAGAATATTCCCGGCAAGCACGATCCCCTGCCCGCCGAAACCCGAGAGGCGAACCTCCTTGCGGGCCCTGCCGTTTCCCTTTCCCGGCTCTTTCTGTGTTTTCCCTTCCTTTTCAACCATCATGGAAACAGCCTCTCCTTTTCTCAGGCCTTCTTCTGGGCCGTCATCTTGTGGAGGACCTCCTCCTCATATTTTTCTCGGAATGTCGGTTTCTCCTTGTCCACGAACTCCCCCACGACAAGCTGCCCTTTCAGGTCCTGGGTGTCGTCGGTAGGCGTCACACCGTTTCGAATCACGGAATTGTCCCTGTAGTCCTTCATCTGCTGGAGGCCGGTCCCGAGCTTGTTCGGCCTCCCGTAGCCGGTGGGACAGGGAGCCACCACCTCCACGAACTTGAATCCCTTCTTGTCGAAGCAGCGCTTGATGGACTCGATGAGATACCGGGCGTGAAAGGTGGTCCAACGGGCAACATAGACGGCACCGCTTGCATAGGCGAGGTGGGTGAGGTTGAACGGGTATTCGCAGTTCCCGTACGGGGTCGTGCTCGTCCGTGCGGCCATGTGGGTGGTGGGCCCTGACTGGCCGCCCGTCATCCCGTAGTTGTAGTTGTTCACGCAGATGACCATGAGATCCATGTTGCGCCGGGCGGCGTGGATCATGTGGTTTCCCCCTATGGCAAAGAGGTCACCGTCACCGCTGAAGACCACCACGTTCATATCCGGCTTCGCCAGCTTGAGGCCCGTTGCAAAGGGGATCGGTCTTCCGTGCGTGGTGTGGTAGGTATCCATGTTGAGGTATCCGGCCACCCTGCCCGTGCAGCCGATTCCGGAGACCACGGCACACTTGTCAATGGGGACCTCTATGTGATCCATGGCCTTGATAAAGGCAGCGAGTACGATGCCGAGCCCGCATCCCGGACACCAGATGTGAGGGATCCTGCCCGGTTTCAGGTAACGGTCATCCGGGTGAAGGCCGTGGGTCCTGTCGATCGTCTCCTGCCCCACGGTGGGCTCAAAAGGCTCCGTCTCCATGAGTTTGTAACGCATCCACCCCTCCCCCTAGTTCGGAATGTTAACGGTTCTTATACGACGTTCCTGAACTCGGCACCCTCGCACTCCGTCCTCCTCGCGACGCCTTACGAAGCAGCGAGTTCCTCGATCGCCTCCAGGATCATCTCCGGCGTGTGCACCCGTCCCCCCATCAACCCCACCATGAGCACATCCCGTCCGCCGGCACATCGCTCCACCTCATAAGCAATCTGACCGTAGTTGATTTCCGGGACAACGAATCCCTGGACCCCGTTGCTGGCCAGTTCCCGGATCCTCGCCTCGGGGAACGGCCAGACCGTCTGAAGCTGGAGAAGCCCCACAGGGATGCCGCCTTCCCGTGCCTTGTCCACGGCCTCCCTTGCACTCCGCGCCGCGCAACCATAGGCAAGGACAATAAAGCGAGCCCCATCGGTGGCGGTTTCCTTGACCTGGATGATCTTGTCCGCATTGTTCCGGATCTTGTCGCAGAGCCTCCGGACGAGCCTCTCCTGGGCCTCTGAGGTAATGACCGGGTAACCCCTCTCATCGTGGGTCAGCCCGGTGACATGGATCCGGTATCCCTCGCCGGCACAGGCCATGGGAGGCACGAGATCCTTTTCGCCGAGAAAGGGAAAATGTTCCTCTTCGTTCTTCTTCGGTTTTCTCCGATGGATTCTCGGGATGAGCTTCTTGTCCGGGATGATCACCCGCTCGTACATGTGCCCCACCATCTCATCGCTCAGGATGACAACAGGTACGCGATACTGCTCCGAGAGGCTGAACGCCCGGATGACCAGGTCGAACATCTCCTGGGGAGAGGACGGGGAAAGGGCGATGATACCGTAGTCTCCGTGGGATCCCCACCTGGCCTGCATCACATCCCCCTGCCCCACCAGGGTGGGCAGTCCGGTGGAGGGCCCGCCGCGCATGATGTTGATCACAACGCAGGGTGTTTCCATCATCATGCCCAGGCCCAGGTTTTCCAGCATGAGGGAAAAGCCCGGGCCGGAGGTGGCGGACATGGTCTTTGTACCGCCCCACGACGCCCCCAGGATGGCGGCCATGGAGGCGATTTCGTCCTCCATCTGGATGTAGACGCCGTCCACCTCTGGAAGCCTCCTGGCCATCCGCTCGGCGATCTCCGTGGCCGGCGTAATGGGATAGCCCGCAAAGAAGCGGCATCCGGCGGCAAGGGCTCCTTCGGCACAGGCCTCGTCACCGTTGAGGAAATGTTCTCCCGTAAGGACCGATTTATCCTTTTTCACCCTTTCCCCCTGCTGAGGAAACCTCCTCGTATCGAGCCAGGTCGCATTCCGTGAAGCTCCGCTTTTCCCGGATCGTGCTGTAGATGGCAAATTCCGGGCAGATGACCTCACAGATTCCGCAGTTGTTACACTCGAGGCCGTTCCGGATGGCGGGCGGATGGTAGCCCTTCTTGTTGAATTCCGTTGATTCCACGAGCACATCGTTCGGGCAGAACTCGACACAGAAGTTGCAGCCCTTACATCGGTCCACAATAATGAACAGCTCCCCCACCGGGATGACCTGTTCATTGGCATCCAAAGGCAACCGCCAGAACTTCATCACTGACCTCCCCTTTCCATCAAGGCAGACGGATACCCACCCGCTAGGTCAAGGCCGTTGCATGCGGATCCGACCTTGAAAAGGCACGAAAAAACACCGTTCGACGTTTTTTCGGTAACTAAGTCTCTTTCGCACCGGCAAATCTTCTTGGCAGGAGCCCGACGATGAGGATCCCTCGGGCTAACGGAATGCCGGTTGCGGTAAGCCTGGTCTTCCCTGTTGAGTGACTGTCAATGAAGAAAAAAAAGATTGGGAAATGTCCGGCTTATGTGGTTTCGCGGATTATTGTCATCAAATGAAGAACGTAATTATAGGATATCTTCAATCCCCTTTCAAGTGGTAGGCGATAGGGCAGGCGATAGGGCTTGCATTAGCCTTTGAACCCTCGCTTTTCTTGACAGATCCTCATCCGCCTGCCTAAACTCGCTCTATCCAACAAATCGAGGAACTTCATCATGACTGAAGGAACCGGATTTGGAAAGGTCATCCTCTTTGGAGAGCATTTCGTTGTCTACGGGCTTCCGGCCATAGCCTCCGCCCTGGGAGGAAAGACCCTTGCCACGGTGGAAAGGACGGCCGGGAAGGGATTCGAGGTGATTGACGATCGCCAGGCCACCCCCGGCTACAAAAAGAAGAAGGCCGAAGAACAGGCCCAGTCCCTGAAGAACATCTTCAGCGCCATGGGAATCAGGCCTGATGAAACCCCGTTTCGGATCACCCTGGCAGGTGATCTCTTTGCCGCAAGCGGTGTGGGTGCGAGTGCGGCCAGCTGCGCCGCCATTGCAAGGGCCTTGAACGGCGCGTTCGAACTCGGGTTCGACGACGAAAAGATCAATGAAATTGCCTACGAGGGGGAAAAGGGATATCATGGCACCCCCAGCGGAATCGACAACACGGCAGCCGTTTTCGGAGGGATGCTGCTGTTCCGGCGGAACCTGGAGGGAGGCCCCCCTTTCTTCGAAAAGCTGAAGGTCCGGAATGCCTTTGAAATCGTGGAAGGCAATACGGGGATCACGGCGAGCACGGTCCAGGTGGTTGAAGATGTCCGCAAGCTCCAGGAGGAGGATCCTGAATCCTTTGCCTCGATCTTGAAAGACTACGAAACGATCTCCAAGGAGGCCTGCCAGGCGCTCGAATCCGATGACCTGAATAAACTGGGAGGCCTGATGAACGAGAACATGGAGCTCCTGAGGAAGATCGGGGTAAGCTGCGACGAGCTGGAAACGCTGATACGGATCGCACACGACAACGGGGCCATCGGGGCAAAGCTGACAGGAACCGGGAGAGGCGGACTCATGGTGGCCCTCACGCCCGGAAAGGATCTTCAGGAAAGGGTTGCAGCGGCCATGGAGAAGGCGGGAGTCATGACCTTTCGTACATCCATCGGTGCTGTCAGGGCCCGTTGAACCGCATACGTTATCAAAGGAATCAAGGTTTTTCTTGAGCCGCACCTCCGATCTTTTCATCGTCCGTTGGAATCATTGAACCGGGAATAGGTACATGCCATGGGTTTTCGGGATTATCTGCACAGGCTGGAAGCGTCGAACAGGCTGATCAAGATCACCAAGCCGGTCTCAAAGAGGCTAGAGGCGGCAGCCATCCTGAACCAGCTGGACGAAAGGTCCGCACTCTTTGAAAAGATCCAGGAGTCCCCGTTTCGACTCGCCGGCAACATCTTCGGCACAAAGAAGAACGTGGCCGATTACTTCGGGATCTCCCCTTCGGATCTCATCCCGAAGATGGTGCACGCAATCCAGAACCCGTCCACACCCGGGGAGACGGATGCGGCACCCTGCCAGGAATGCGTGATCGAGGACGTGGACCTGGACATCCTCCCCATCCTGTTCCACTGCGCCAGGGACGGCGGAAACTACATCAGCAGCGGCATCTTCATCACCCGGAGCCAGGGAGGCATCCAGAACGTGGATTTCCACCGGGCCATGCAGCTGGACCGCACGAAATTCAGTGTACGGATCGTTCGACAGAGGAACTTCGACACGTTGCTGGCAAAGGACAACGAGCTCCCTGTTGCCGTCTGTGTCGGCAATTCACCCAACGTTCTTCTTGCCGCAGCCACCTCGGTGGAACTGGGCCAGTACGAGCTGGAGATCGCGAACACGCTCGAACCGCTCCAGGTGACCAGGGCCAAAACCTTTGACGGGTTGATCCCTGCGGACGCGGAATTCGTTCTGGAGGGGGTGGTCCGGCTGGATGAAAAACGGGAAGAAGGCCCCTTTGTGGACCTGACCGAGACCTATGACTTCGTCCGGCAGGAGCCGGTGCTCGAGGTCAGGATGATCACCCACCGGAAGGACGCGGTATGGCAGGCCCTCCTGCCCGGCAAGCTGGAGCACAAGATCCTGATGGGGATGCCCAGGGAGCCCACGATCTTCAAGGAGGTGAACAGTGCGGGCGTGGAGTGCCTCGACGTGAACGTGAACCCCGGGGGATGCAGCTGGCTGCACGCGATCGTGAAGATCCGGAAGAGGCACGAGGATGACGGGAAGAAGGCCATCGAAGCCGCTTTCCAGGGCCACAAGAGCTGCAAGCACGTTTTCATCGTGGACGATGACATCGACATCTACAACCCTCTGGAGACCGAGTGGGCCGTGGCTACGCGATTCCAGGCCGACGCGGACCTGGTCATCAGGGAGCGGGAAAAGGGGAGCAGCCTGGACCCGAGCGCAGACCCGGAAACCAGCTTCACAAAGAAGTGCGGGTTCGACTGCACGAAACCGCTCGGAGAGGCGCGGATCAACTTTGAAAAGGCGGAATTCCCCAAGGTGGACCTGGAGAAGTACATTCAAGAATAGCACGTACAGGATGGGATCATGGAGCTGACAGACGAACAAAAAGCAGTCCTCAATGGAGAACGCGGGTACGCCCGGAAAAAGTCCATGGAGATCCTTCATGCACTGGGCGAGATCTATGGAGCGAAGCGCTTCATCGACATCACGAGCGTCCAGATCGCGGGCGTCAGCTATGACAACCTGGGCGACGCGGGTCTGAAGTTTCTCAGCGAGATGGCCAAGGACGGCAAGGCACAGGTCCTGACGACGCTGAATCCGGCCGGCATGGACCTTCAGAACTGGAAGGCCCTGGGCATCAGCGAGGAGTTCGCAAAAAAACAGGAGATGGTCATCCAGGCCTTCTCCACGATGGGCGTGCTCACCACCTGCACCTGCACCCCTTATTTCGTGGGCAACGAGCCCGCAAAGGGAGCTTCCATCGCGTGGAGCGAGAGCTCTGCTGTGTGTTATGCGAATTCGGTGCTGGGTGCCAGGACAAACCGGGAAGGCGGGCCCAGCGCGCTGGCTGCATCCCTGACCGGCAAGACCGTGGAGTACGGTTATCATCTGGATGAGAACCGGAAACCCGTGCTTGCCGTGGACGTGGCCGCGGCATTGCCCGACGTGGTTCACTTCGGCGCCCTTGGCAATGTGATCGGGAAAAGGCTGGGGAACAAAGTGGCCTACATCAAGGGAGTTCCCACGGCCTCGGTAGAGCAACTGAAGAGCCTCTGTGCCTCCATCGCCACCTACGGGGGCACCGCCCTTTTCCACATGGAGGGCATCACACCGGAAGAGGTGATCGAACCGGCGGAAAGGATTCGCGTGGAAGGCCGGGAGATCGAAGACGCGATCCGGGAAATGAATGACGAGGGAGAGGTGGATTTCGTGGCCATCGGGTGCCCCCACTGCTCCCTGGAAGAGCTGAGAAATCTGGCGCAATTGCTCAAGGGGAAAAAGGTGACACGGGAAACCTGGATCGCCGCGGCCAGGCCCGTGAAAGAGGAGGCGGGAAAGGAAGGGATCGTGGAGACGATCGAAGCGAGCGGCGCCAAATTTGCGGCAGACACCTGTTTTGTTGTGGCTCCCATACGGGGAAGGTTCCGCTGCATGGCAACGAACTCGGCAAAGGGCATCTATTACGGAAGGGGCAAGAACCGGTTCAAGACCGTGCTTGCCCCCATTGAAAAACTGGTTGAAATCGCCACAAGCGGGTAGACAGCATGGAACTGAACGGAAGAAAGATCTACGGCGGAAAGGCAAGCGGACAGGCACTTGTGTCCACAGAGGGCATCTCCTTCTTCGG
>CAZSUQ010000103.1:0-11094 GCA_964609935.1 uncultured Thermodesulfobacteriota bacterium
GTATTACAGCCCCCGGTCCAGATCGCCCTTGAAGGTATAAGCGCACGAAATGGTCCAGGCTGCATAGGATACCATGCTGTTGTCCGAGAATTCCTGGGCAATGTGTAATGCCTTTTCCCCCTGTTCCACCGCTTCCTCCCAGCGACCGAGACAGGACCAGGCTGACGAGGCTCCGGCCAATGCCCGCATACACGTAAAGAGGTTGAACTGCTCGTCCATCATACGAAGGACATCTTCCGTCAAGGCGAGAACCCGATCGTAGTCCCCCTTGTAAACATGGCTCCATTCCAGCCACATGGTTGCAAATCCCGCATCTTCAACATTTCCCGCATTCTCGCACAGCTCGGCAGCCCTGGTCAGCGTTTCAATGGCTTGATCAAAATGGCCGAACGCCCACTCGCAATGTCCGAATCGAGCATGGAAGACGCCCAGAAGCCCCGGATTTCCTGCTCCGGCCGCAACCGCTTCGTACCGGGTCAAGAGGTCATGATACGCTGGAAGCTGAATCAATATTTCGAACACATAGGACTGGTTTGTAATCAGAGAGATTCGCTTTTCTCGAGTCTCTTCCGTGTCCGGGAGCTCGTCCAGAAGCCTCATGGCCTGATCAAAATAGCCCTTTGCCTCCTCCATGGCGCTGGCCCGAACCGCCTTCCGGTTCGATAGATCCAGGTACTTCACGGCCTTGCCACCGTTGGCGCTGAGCACGTAGTGATAGGCCAGTTGCTCGCAAACCTCCTCAAGCCTCTCCGGGAAGGCTTCTTCCATGGCCTCCCCCACGCGTCCATGGATTTCCATCCGCTTCTTCAGAAGAAGGCTGTTGTAGGCCGTCTCCTGCGTCAATGCATGCTTGAAAATGTACTCCTTGTCCCTTTCAACCTGCTTCTCGCGGATGAACTCCAGCTGCTGCAGGAGGAGGAGACCGGATTCCAGTTCCTCGTCCATCCCGGTGACGGCCCGCAGGACGCGACTGGAGAAATCCCTGCCCATCACGGCGGCGGTCTGCAGGATCTGCTTGACAGGATCCTCCACCCTGTCGATCCGGGCCGCGATGATCCCTTGAACGGTGTACGGTAATTCAGAAGAGGAAGCACGGGGGCTCAACACGTAGCGGCCGTCCTCGCGAAGGATGATCCGGTTCTCAACAAGGCTTTGCGTCAGTTCCTCCACGAAGAGGGGATTCCCCTCGGATCGGTTGAGGATGAGTGACTGGACCTCGGGTGCCACCTCTGCCCTCCCGAGAAGAGACTGAACCATCTCACCGCTCTTCTTGAAAGAGAGGTGGTCCAGGTTGATCTGAATGTACGCACCCAGATCTTTCCAGTTGTGTGAAAATTTCGGCCGGTAGAGGAGGATCAGCAAGAGGGGGTGTGCCCCAAGACCTCCAAGCAGATGATCCAGCAGTGCCTCTGATGTCCTGTCGATCCAGTGAAGATCCTCCAGGATGACCACGAGAGGCCTCTCCCTGCTGATTCGGACCAGCAGGTTCCGGACAGCCTCAAAGTTCTTCTCCCTTCTCAACTGGGGCTCCATCTGCACAAAGGCCCTGTCTTCCACCTGGAGGGAGAACATCTCGTGGAAAGAGGGAAGGCTGTCCAGGAGACCCTCATCGAGATCCAGGATCCGCTCCTCGAGCTTCTTCCTGATGATGGACTCTCTTTCCCCTTCCTTGATCCCGAACCAGCCCCTCAGCATATCCAGCACAGGCTGATAGGGTGTGGCGGCGCCCACGTAGGAATGGCATCGTCCCTCGAGGCAGGTGTGGCCTTCCCGGGAAAGGGAGTTCCTGAACTCCAGGACAAGCCTGGACTTGCCCACACCGGCATCGCCCATGACACCCACAGCCAGACCCGTTCCGGACCGTGCCTTTCCAAGGGCTTCCTGAAGGGCCTGGATCTCCCCCTCCCTGCCAACGAACTGCGTGAGGCCTCTGACTCTTGCAGCCTCCAGCCGTGTCTCGATCCCGCTCACCCCCACAAGCTCGTGGGCTTCCTGGGGCTCCTCCTTCCCCTTGACCGGGATCTTGACTCCGGGCTCGAACACGAAGTAGTCCTTCACGAGCCGGTAGGTGTGACCCGAGACCAGGATCCTGCCGGGCCGCGCCAGGGACTCCATCCGGGAAGCCAGGTTCGTAGTCTCGCCGATCGCGGTGTAGTCCATCCGGAGATCGTCCCCGATGGAGCCCACGAACACCGTGCCGGAGTTGAGCCCGAGCCGCATCTTGAACTCCACCCCGAGATCCTTCTCGATCCTCTTCCCGTACTCTTCCACGGCCTTGCGGATGGAGAGCGCGGCCATGCAACCCCGTTTTGCATGGTTCTCGTGTGCCACGGGCGCACCGAACAGGGCCATGATCCCGTCGCCTGTGAACTGGTTGACCGTGCCCTCGCACCTGTGCACCTCATCCATCAGGATACGGAAGCATCCCCCCATGATCCGGTGCGCCATCTCGGCATCGAGCCTTCCGGAGATGGACGTGTAATCCACCACATCCGCGAAGAGGACCGTGACCTGCTTGCGCTCCCCCTCGACGGCACTGCGGGTCGTCAGGATCTTTTCAGCCAGGAACTTCGGTGTGTAGGCGTGCGGTTTGCTGTAGTCAATGGCGGGGTTCCGGTCCTGGCCGCTCAGGGTTGCGCCGCATGCATTGCAGAACTTGCTGCCCGGCGGGTTCCCCTTGCCGCAGGCGGAGCAGGCGATTCCCAGCGCATCTCCGCACCTGTTGCAGGTCTTTGCGCTTTCGGGATTTTCAAAAAGGCAGCGGAAGCATTTCATAAAGGTTCATGTCTAGCAAGGAATTCACTTTTCTTCAAGGACTTCCAAAGCCTTCCTGACCCTGTCCGGCTCGATCAGGGTGCCTTGTGCTTCGAAGATCCCGAGGGCCCTGTTCAATTGATCCCGGGCCTCTACTGTGCGGCCTTGGCGTTCGAGGCACCGGCCGTACCCTGCGCAGGCCAGCGCCAGGTTGTGATCGGCCCCGATCTTTTGAAAGACAGCAATACTCGTTTCAAAATGTTCTGCCGCATCCGATGGGTTGATTGCCAGGGCCACCTCGCCGAGGATACGGTGTGCGAGTCCCAGATGCCACCTTGCCTCGCATCGCTCCGCAGTCAAAAGCAAGTCTTTCAACGTTTTCTTCGCATTGTCAAATTCTCCGGCAAGCCAGTACCCCTCGCAGAGAAATCCGAGGGTAGCGATTTCACCAGTCACGAAGTGGCCCTTTTGAAAAATCGGAACAAGCGTGGCAAGCAGTTCGATTCCCCGGTCCGTATCCCCGGTGCGGCACAGAGCCCACGCGAGTATCACCTGGGCCCACACTCTGTCTGCGAGTGTTGGGGCCACCTCCACCGCCTGCTCACCGTATTCCAAGGCCTGACGGACATCCCCTTTTTCAAGGCAAGGCTGGGCAAGGTTCCACGCCGCAAAGGATGTCAGGCCTTTGTCCGAGAACGCCTCTGCTGCATGCAGCATCCTCTTCCCAACGGCAAGAGCCTCCTTCCATTGTCCCTTCCATGAATAGGCCCAGCAAGCGGCACCCAGCTTCCCCACATAATCACGAAGACCGGAGCGGTCAGCCCTTGTCGTAGGGATATTCTTCTCTTTCAAGGCAAGCACACGTTCAAGATCGCCTCTGAACAGATGGCTCCATGCCAGCCGTTCGAAGATAAATTCCAGTGCCTTCTCATCCCCGGCAGACGCGCAGAACCGTTCTGCCTTGTTAAACGTACGGATGGATTGACCGAGAAGGCCGAACCAGGATTCGCAATTTCCCAGGCGAGCATAGAATGCTCCCTGCAGAGCCGGGTCTTGAACCTGAACGACCTGAGGCTCGAAGCGGGACAGAAGCTCGAAATATTCCGGCATTTGAAAGAGCATGTGGAACATATGCCACTGGTTCAGCAACAGGGAGACTCTCCTTGCCCTGTATTCCTCTGTTTCATCAAGGCTGTCGAGAAGTTCCATGGCCTTGTCAAAAAGGGCCTTTGCCTCATCGAGCGCATCCACCCTGATCAGTTTCTCGTTTGCAAGATCCAGGTACTTCACGGCCCGGCTGTTGTTGGGACTGCGCACATAGTGGTAGGCCAGTTGCTCGTAAACCTCTTCAAGCCTCTCCGGGAAGGCTTGTTCCATGGCCTCCCCGACACGTTCATGTATTTCCATCCGTTTCTTCAGAAGAAGGCTGTTGTAGGCCGTCTCCTGCGTCAATGCATGCTTGAAGGAGTATTCCCTGTGGGGGACATCCTGTTTCTCTCGGATGAACTCCAATTGCTGCAGGAGGAGAAGTCCGGTTTCCAGTTCCTCTCCCATTCCGGTGACGGCCCGCAGAACGCCACGGGAAAAATCTCTTCCCACCACGGCCGCGGTCTGCAGGATCTGTTTGACGGAATCCTCCACCCTGTCGATCCTGGCCGCGATGATACCCTGGACGGTGTACGGCAATTCAGATGCAGAGGCATGGGGACTCAACACGTAGCGGCCATCCTCAAGAAGGATGGTCCGGTTCTCAACGAGGTTTTTTGTCAACTCCTCTACAAAGAGGGGATTCCCCTCGGATCGGTTGAGGATAAGTGACTGGACCTCAGGCGCTACCTCTGCCTCTCCGAGAAGGGATCGGACCATCTCGCCGCTCTTCTTGAAAGAGAGGTGGTCCAGGTTGATCTCAATGTACTTGGCCAGGCCCTTCCAGTTGTGTGAATATTCAGGCCGGTAAAGAAGGACCAGCAAGAGGGGGCATTCTTCCAGGCTCCCAAGCAGGTAATCCAGCAGGGCCTCTGTTGTGCTGTCGATCCAGTGAATGTCCTCGAGGATGACCACGAGAGGCCTCTCTTTACTGATTCGGACCAGCAGGTTACGGACCGCCTCAAAAATCTTTTCCCTTCTCTGCTGGGGCTCCAGTTGCGCATAGGCCCTGTCTTCCAACCGGAGGGAGAACAGTTCATGAAAAGACGGGAGGCCGTCCCGGAGCCCCTCATCGAAATCCAGGATCCGCTCCTCAATCTTCTTCTTGATGGCCGATTCCCTTTCCCCCCCTTTGATCCCGAACCAGTTTCTCAGGATATCCAATACAGGTTGATAGGCCGTGGCACCCACGTAGGAATGGCATCGTCCCTCGAGGCAGGTTTGGCCTTCCCGGGAAAGGGAGTTCTTGAACTCCAGGACAAGCCTGGACTTGCCCACACCGGCCTCGCCCATGACGCCCACAGCCAGACCCGTTCCGGACCGTGCCTTTCCAAGGGCTTCCTGAAGGGCCTGGATCTCCCCCTCCCTGCCAACGAACTGCGTGAGGCCTCTGACTCTTGCAGCCTCCAGCCGTGTCTCGATCCCGCTCACCCCCACAAGCTCGTGGGCTTCCTGGGGCTCCTCCTTCCCCTTGACCGGGATCTTGACTCCGGGCTCGAACACGAAGTAGTCCTTCACGAGCCGGTAGGTGTGACCCGAGACCAGGATCCTGCCGGGCCGCGCCAGGGACTCCATCCGGGAAGCCAGGTTCGTAGTCTCGCCGATCGCGGTGTAGTCCATCCGGAGATCGTCCCCGATGGAGCCCACGAACACCGTGCCGGAGTTGAGCCCGAGCCGCATCTTGAACTCCACCCCGAGATCCTTCTCGATCCTCTTCCCGTACTCTTCCACGGCCTTGCGGATGGAGAGCGCGGCCATGCAACCCCGTTTTGCATGGTTCTCGTGTGCCACGGGCGCACCGAACAGGGCCATGATCCCGTCGCCTGTGAACTGGTTGACCGTGCCCTCGCACCTGTGCACCTCATCCATCAGGATACGGAAGCATCCCCCCATGATCCGGTGCGCCATCTCGGCATCGAGCCTTCCGGAGATGGACGTGTAATCCACCACATCCGCGAAGAGGACCGTGACCTGCTTGCGCTCCCCCTCGACGGCACTGCGGGTCGTCAGGATCTTTTCAGCCAGGAACTTCGGTGTGTAGGCGTGCGGTTTGCTGTAGTCAATGGCGGGGTTCCGGTCCTGGCCGCTCAGGGTTGCGCCGCATGCATTGCAGAACTTGCTGCCCGGCGGGTTCCCCTTGCCGCAGGCCGAGCAGACGATCCCCAGCGCATCCCCGCACCTGTTGCAGGTTTTTGCGTTTTCGGAATTTTCAAAAAGGCAGCGGGGGCACTTCATGAGGGTTCATGCCTTGCTATCGATAGATATACTCCACAGCGTACAGGTTCCCGTTGAAAAAATACTCGCCCCAGTAGGTTTCGCCGTCCTTCACGTGCACCTGATACGGATAGACCGTGCGGTTCCCCTGGGTGTCGGTCAAGGTGATCTGGCCGCGCTTCAGGGTTCCCTGCACGGACCATCCCCCCTGTCCGCTGTCCTGGCCGGTGGCGCCCCAGTGACCGGTCTGAAAGCCGCCCTGGTCGTGGAACTGCCCGCCGTAGCTTGCGTCGTAGTTGTCCGAGTAGGTTTCGTCCGGTTTCAGATAGATGTGGGTTTCGGTGTTCGGTGTATAGTGGGACCACTTGCCGGAAAACTTGTACAGCAGCGATGCCTGATCCGACTCGTTTCCGGTGATGGGCCCTTTGGGTTTTTGCAGCGTGGGCCTGTCCCCTGAAGGGGATTGGGTCGTTGCGGATGGCTTGGCCTGGCTGGGGCCTTTCTTTGCCTTCCGGCACTGCATCACGGATCCGTCGGGCGACAGAATGACGAGCGCTTCGCCCTGAAACCGGTAAGCGTAATCAACCGGCCCGTAATCCCCCGGCACCCTGACGGTGCCGGGAAGGAGTACATACCTGGACGCCTCGCCGTTGAAAAGCAGTCTTTCCCTGGACTGGAACTCGAGCGTGCCCTGGACACCCTCTTCTTCGCATTGCCACAAACCCTTCAGCCTGGCGTATTCGTCTGCGGTGCCGGCAGCGGGCAGGCAAAGGAGCAGGAAAAGGATCGCCGCCGTCATGTGGAATACGAAACGGCCATGATGGAATGGAAAAGGATTCATTTCTCCCCCCCGGGGGCAACCGGTTCGGTGCAACCTCATTCAAACCTCAGGGAACTTGAAACGTGTGGGACTCCATGGGGCCGAAGTACTCGTAACTGAAGAACGCGCCCACACTTCCCTCGCTCGCTCCCCAGCCCGCTTCCCGGAGAACATTGGTTGCTTCCCACTGATCGTCGTTGAACTGAACGAGCGTGAAATAAGCCTTGTAGTCGGTGTTCATGGCAAGCGGGGCGGCGCTCCTGTTGGAGAAGTAGATGTCAGGATAAAAGGTCGCCTTTCCCGTACTCCAGTTGTAGTTGATGTTCGTTTTGAGCCTGACATCGATCTCCCGTACGATCCTCCCCCGCTTCGAGCTCTCCGTGTTGTTCAGCCCGTCCGCGGATCGGTTGATCGTGATGTAGAATCCCCGCCACACAACCACCGCATGGTTGTACGCCTGCTTGCCCTGGCCCGTGATGGAGGTCATCCGAGTTGCCTCGGGTGCCCGCTCAGGTGAAGCCCACGCTGTGCCGTCGAAATGAGGTCCGTCCCAGTTCTTTGAACCGTGCGTAAACGTCACCTCGTCCTCGTTTCCTCCTATCAACGTGTAGAGGCAGCGAACCTTGTAAGTGGCAGGGTCCGGCGTGGGGTTGGGGTTGATCGGGCTGGGAGCCGGATGCATCAAAACCTCGAGCTCCCAGTAAAGATTGTTTCCGGATCGGTGGATGTCCCCTACCTTCAGCCCGAACCCGCGGGTGGGATACTTCCCTGAGGCCTGCTCCTCAAAGCTGAACCCCCGAAGGAACAGGGTCACGTTGTCGTATTCCTGCAGGGCGGATGGGAGGACGGTAACGATTTCAAACGTTTCCGTGAAACGCTCGTCAACATCCATTTCAATGGTCTTCTCCACCTCACCGTATCGAAACTCCGCAACCCCTGTCTTGATTCCCTTCTTGTAGGTCCAGAAGTTCAGGTCATCGGGCCAGACACCCACGTTCTGCCGTTCGAACAGCGCGCCGGAAAGCTCTGCGGTTCCATCCGCGTAATCCGGTTCGTACCGGATATCATAGATCTCGCTGTTTTCGTGGTAGTAATAGGAGGCCAGATCATCCAGCCGGTGCGGCGTGTCTTCCCACTCGTGGTGGAACCCCAGCCAGAGCCAGGTTCCGTCTTCCTCGCGAATGCACTTGCCTTCGCTCCCACACCATATACGGTCCTCACCAAAGGCACTGCAGTTGATCATCGCGGTCTCGAAATCCAGAAGAAAGACCTTGCTCTCGCCTGAGGGGATGCCTTCCATCACCGCCGTGACCTGCCACGCGTACTTGAGTTCCGGATCGAAGGGACTGGCTGACTCCGGATACCTGAACGATGTGTTGTTCAATCCTTTCATCTCGAAATGGGATCGGTTCACGGTCATGGCATCCTCTTTTGTCTGGCCTTCCTTCAAGGCAACGATCTTCAGGTCGTAGGTGACCGGAAAGAGATGCTCTTTTTCAGCCACGTTCCACCTGAAGACCGGGCGGCTTTGCTCCGCGGGTATCCCGGGAGGGCTTTTCTTTTTCAGGCCGGTCCTTTCCTTTCCTGATTTCACCCGGACGCTCCGGGAAGCCGTGTTCAGGTTTTCCCGTACAAAGACGTTGATGGTGTATTTTCCTTCAGGGAGACGTGCGCCGGGCTGGAAATACTTTTTGTAACCATCCTTGAACCAGACATCAATCAACTTGACGTCGGACAGGCTGATCTTCTTCTCTCCAGGGAAGAGGGGAAAGGGTTTGGTCGTGGCCTTGAATACCGGTCCCTCCCGGACCTTGCTCACCTCATTCCGGAGATAGATGATCCTGGTTTCCTTGGAGGGGTTCTTGAGCGTTACATCCCAGACCTGTTCGTACTCCAACAGGCGGGTTGAGGACCCGGTGAGTTCGATCTCAACCGCCTGAACCGGTGCGGTTGCAAGAATCAAAAGGATGAAGGCAAAAGGCAGGCAGTACGTGACGGATCTCATGGCTCCCTCCGCGGATGGTGTACAAGGGAATCTTTATTTTATGCCGACCTGTACTTAGGGACGGCTTCCCGCCTTGTCGGTCAGAACCTTGACCGCTTCCATGTAGGGCTGCATGCCCCGGAAGAAGATATCGTTGTGGTTGGCGCCGGGGATCATGAGCAGCTTCTTGTCCTGTGCCGGGCAGGCGTCGAACAGGGCCTGGCCGTCGGAGAAGGGGATGATGTGGTCTCTTTCCGCGTGGATGACCAGGGTGGGCTTTGGAAAGGTGCGCATCTTGTCCACGTTGCGGAAGCCTCTCTCTTCCTGGAGCCCCATGGCCTGCGCGTTGATACCGAGAAGCTCGAGCAGGGGGCCTGCAAAGGCGAACCCGCTTTCCACGATGAGCCCGTCCACCTGGACCGCGTAGCAGGAGATGAGCTCCAGGACCGAGGCGCTGCCCAGGGACCTGCCCATGAGAACGAGCGGCCCCTTGTATCCGTTTTCCTCGAGCCATTTCACGGTTTGATCGAAGATCACGTGGCAGTCCCGCATCATGGCCGTAATGGTGGGCTTGCCCGTGGATCGTCCGTAGCCCCTGTAATCAAAAGGGTGGAAGTTGAGACCGAGGCGTGTGTACAGGGGGGCCATGTCCTCGTAATCCGCAACGATCTCGCCGTTGCCGTGAAAGAAGAGGATGTTGGCGGCGTCCCTGTCCGCGAGGTAGCGCCGGCCGCCCACCACCACGTCTTCCTCCACCTGGACCTGCGCCTCCTCAAAGGGTGCGTTCGCCGGCGTTTCGCCCCACTCCGGACGCGGATGGAACAGGAACATGAGGATCTCGGGCCGGTCGAGCTCGGAGTAGTCGATCCTGGATATGTCGATCATGGAGGGTCTCCTTTCCTTCTGTTTTGAACAGTAGCATATCCGCCCGGCGGATCAAGCACAATGCCTGAAAGAGACCGAGTTGTTCGGTGCTCTTCTCAAGCCCGTTCACGTGTCAAGCCCGCTCCATCAGCGTCTGAAGCGACGAATTGAATGTGGCGTCCGGTGGATCATTCTGTTAGCCTTGATTCTGAATTGTCGACAGGGCGTAGACCAGACCAATGTTTCTAACGGAGGGCTCCGGGATGAGATTCCTGGATACAAGGGTCACGGCCTTTTCCATTGTACTCTGCCTTCTGTTCGTCTCGGGGTTTCCTGCAGGAGCCGAGGTAGAGAAGATCTACATGGTGGGGGCGTCCCACATCGACCTTGCCTGGAAATGGGATTACGACGAGGCCAGGCAGGTCTGCCACAACACCTTCCGGGACGTGATGGATCTGATGGCGCTGCTCGATGATGGTTCCCTGCAGGGGAACCCCATGTTCTACTCGCAGAGCCAGGCACAGGCCTACGAATGGATGGAGGTTCTCCATCCGGAGATCTTCGAGAGGATCCGCCTGTGGGAGGAGCGGGACCTCTGGGAGGCCGTGGGCGGCATGTGGGCGGAAAGCGACACCAACCTGCCCAGCGGTGAAAGCCTGGTTCGCCAGGTCCTTTACGGAAAGCTCTACTTCCTGGAAAAACTGGGCGTGGATGTGCACGTGGGGTGGCTCCCGGACACCTTCGGGTACTCGGTTGGGCTGCCCCAGATATTCAAGAAGGCGGGCATCGACTACTTCGCCTGCACCAAGGTGAACTGGAACGACGTGCATCCGCCTGAAAAGCACATGTTCTACTGGACCTCGCCGGACGGATCCGACGTGCTCACCTACATCAGCCTGGGACACTACAACGACATCCCCTTTGGAACCGTGGTGGACCAGCTCTCGCATATGCTCGAAAGGCTCCACCCGGACATCCCCCTCTATCTCTTTTATATAGGTGTGGGAGACCACGGGGGAGGGGTGTTCAAGATCTTTATGGATATGGCCCTGGACCTCCAGAGGTGGGGCCGTCCCATCGTCTTTGCCAGGAGCGAGGATTTCTTTCTGGACCTAGAGGCCCACGGCGTGACGGACGTGATCCGGGACGAGCTCTACGTGGAGTTCCACAGGGGCACTTACACGAGCAGGGCCGAACCAAAGGAGCGAAACCGCAGGGGAGAGATCGGCATGGAGATGCTTGAGAAGTTCACGGCCCTCTCTCTGCCCTACGGAGGCACCTTCCCCAGGGAAGACCTGGATGCCATGTGGAA
>CAZSUQ010000104.1:0-11087 GCA_964609935.1 uncultured Thermodesulfobacteriota bacterium
TCGAACCCGGGGAGCTCATCAAGAAGGCACTGGAGGCCGGGCTCCAGGGTCTTGTCCTCACCGAGCACGGGATCCTCTGGAAGACCGAAAAGCTCGCACCCCTCAAGGACCGGGCAGCCGAGCAGGGGCTGCTCATCCTGGCGGGCCAGGAGGTGACCTGCCTGGAGAAAGGGATCCGGAAGGACTTCCTGGTTTTCGGCATGAAGGAGAGCATGGGGAGCGATTTCTCACCCGGGGAGCTCATCGAGCAGGTGCACGGGGAGGGAGGCGTGGTGATCGCCGCGCACCCCTTCAAGCCCTCCCGGTTCGGGGAAGGGTACCAGGGGATCGGTGACGAGATCCATGGTCTGGATATCGATGCGGTGGAACTGCTTCATCCGGACCAGGGAGAGGAGGCCAGGAAGAAGATCCGGGCGGTTGCCGAAGAAAAGGGGATCCCCATGACCGGGGGGAGCGATGCCCACGAGATCTACCAGCTGGGGGGCTACGGCACGCGTTTTTTGAGCGCCGTTGAAACCATGGAAGACCTCGTGGAAGCCATCCGGGAGGGAAGGGTGGAACCTGTAAACGGCGCCTTTGGGGGTTGATTGCAGGAAGATGAAGAAACCTTGTCCGGAATGCCCCTTTGGGAGCGGTAATGAATAAAAACCAGATGAAGAGCGACAGGGATGCATTCAACGATCCGGACACACTGTTCGGAAAGCTTCGTTCCTCCTGCCCTGAAGAGTGGAATGCCTACTGCAGGCACCCGTTTGTGGCCGGCATCGGGGACGGGACCCTGCCCGAATCGTGCTTCCGCCACTACCTCCAGCAGGACTACCTGTTTCTCATCCACTTTTCCCGGGCATGGGCCCTTGCCGTTTACAAGTCGGAGACCCTTTCCGACATGCGTGACGCCGCCTCCACCCTCCACGCCCTTCTCAACCACGAGATGAACCTTCACGTGGAGTACTGTTCCCGCTGGGGGCTCACGGAGAAGGAGATGGAGAGCGCGCCCGAGGCAAAGGCGAACATGGCCTATACACGTTACGTTCTCGAGCGTGGAGCGGCCGGTGACGTTCTCGATCTCCACGTTGCGCTCGCCCCCTGTGTCATCGGCTATGCGGTTATAGGAAGGGATCTGGTGAACGATCCAAAGACAGAGCTCGAAGGGAATCCCTACAGGGAATGGATCGAGATGTATGCAGGAGAAGAGTTCCAGTCTGTTGCAAAGGGAGCCGTGGATCACCTCGACAGGCTTGCCTCGTCCCGCATGGCACCCGGCCGGTTCGAGAGCCTGGCCAGGACGTTTCGGCAGGCAACCTCTCTCGAGGTGGGCTTCTGGGACATGGGGCTCCACCTGCAATCCTGACGGGAATGGAGGAAGGTCATGAACGAAATCGTGCTGATGAAGAACATCACTTTCTCAGAGCCCCATGAACTCCCGGGCCTCGTTGACTACGAGGAGGGGCGTGTGGTCAGCCGTACCTTTGCCCAGAATGCCGCGGTCAGCCTGACCCTGTTCGCCTTTGATGCCGGCGAGGGGCTGAGCACGCATTCCGCATCCGGCGATGCCATGGTGCAGGTTCTGGACGGGGAGGCATGCATCAACATCGGCGGCAAGGACCTCGTTGTCAGGGCGGGCCAGGTGGTTGTCATGCCCGCGGACGTCCCTCATTCCGTTCACGCCGAACAACGCTTCAAGATGCTTCTGATTGTCGTGAAGAAGCCCTCCTGATCCGGCAAAGGATGAGCACCCACGACCGTGTTTCCAGCTCGAAACCTCTACAATCGAGCACGATGCCCCTGAACTCAGCGCCATGGGAAGCAGCTCGCTTCGCTTGCTTCCCAGCCGCAATCGTGACCGCCAGCGGTCATTGGGCTGATTGCCTTCGCCCGCCTTGTATAGGGTCACTTCTCCTTTGCCGGATTCGAAAAGAATGCCCCCTAAAAGGAAAGGGTGCGAACATCAGGCGGCTTTCCGTTTCAGCTTCCTGCCCGGGAAGTGGGGGCAGGCGAGCAGGCAGGCCATGCAGCCGATGCCGTAGCTGCCGAACAGGCTGTGCGAGAAGAGCTCCATGAAGTGGGTCATCTTCCTGCTTCTGCCCACAAGCCCTTTCATTGAGGGCAGAAGCCTTTGCGGGGGCATCAGGGTGTGCTTGATGCAGTTGCCCATGCAGCGCGTTTTGTCGATGCTGCCGTTGTCCAGCGCACCCACGGGACAGGCCTCCTCACAGAGCCGGCACTTTGCCGGGCAGAGCTTGGGGAAGGGCTGCGGTTTCCCCGGGGTCAACTCCATGGTGGTCAGGAGCCCGCCGAACCGGAGGATGTTCCCGTGTTCCGGGTGAATGAGAAGGGTGTTCTTTCCCATCTTTCCCAGCCCGGCCTCTGCGGCTGCGTGCTTGAAGCTGACCAGGCCCTTTGGTTCTCCCTCGTGAAAACGCATGGGCCCGTAAGCAGGGAGGGGCAGGGACAGAAAGCCCGCCTCCTCCAGCGTCAGACAGACAGCGTTGGCGGTCTCGTCCATGACCTGGTAGGAGGTGAGAAAGGATCGCGTGTAAAAGAGGAAGTCAGGATCGTTCGGCGCAAGATAAACCGCAAGCGGAAGCGGCTTGGCAAAGATGAGCATGCTTTTTGCGCCGGGGAGGAGGTCCTCGGGCCGAAAGCCTTCCGGGGCCTTCCGGTTGAGCTCCTCTGCGGCGGCCACCGCTGTGATGGGGATCCCTTTCTGTTTGATCTGACGCTGCACAGAGCCGACGACATCCTTGCTCATGGGTTCTTCCTTTTTCCGTATTATGATTAAGGGCCAGGGGAGTGCCTCACAAGGGGCTACTCTTGATTCGGCCATCCATCTTCTCTTTGCAGTACCACCCCATGGGACGGAGTGATATAGTATAGGAAAAAGTCACCTGCAAAGGAAAGGTTTGGCAGGGGGCGACCTTGACAAGGGAATGTTTAGTTAGTATTACTAACAGGTGGGTAATATACACAAGCCTGTTCGGTTATAATTAACTGAAAACAAAGAACAATTAAAATAGTTAGTGCCACTTACTCATGTTGGGATAGAAAACTCAAAAGGGGCTTGAAAGACGATTTCATATCACTCCCGGCAAAGAAGAAGTGCTCATATACAAGGTGGGAGAAGGTCCGGGTCGCGGAGGCGTACTCCCTGTACGTTGCAGCAAAACGGACCGAGCCCAACGCAGTAGATGGATGCTTTTCCTTTGCCGGGAGGAGGGAAGGAGACAGCATGGGAGATATTGACTACGACGTGGTCGTGGTGGGAGCAGGGAACGGGGGGCTCACGGCATCCGCTGCACTGGCGCAGAAGGGGCTGGACGTACTCCTCCTGGAACGGCACAACATCCCGGGCGGCTGTGCCACGAGCTTCTGCCGCGGACGGTTCGAGTTCGAGGTGGCCCTGCATCAACTGAGCGGGATGGGCACGGATGAGAAGCCCGGCCCCCTGCGCATGACGCTGGGAAACCTGGGGATCCTGGATGACCTGGAGTTCGTGGAGATGTCCGACCTCTACAGGGTGGTGGCTCCGGACGGATTCGAGATCACGCTCCGGGCCGACCGGAAGCAGGTCGTGGAGGAGCTCCAGAGGCAGTTCCCCGGGGAGAAGAAGGCCATTGAGGAATTCTTTGATCTGGTGTACAGCTTTGCAAACCAGATGCTCAGCGCCTTCTACCTTCGGGACCCGGAGGCGAGCCGCGAGAAGTACCCGGTTCTCTATCAATATGCACTGCGCACGTGCAAGGAGGTCCTGGACAACTACTTCACCGACCCCAGGCTCAAGGCCGTGCTTTCCGTTTACTGGGGCTATCTCGGGCTGCCACCGAACAGGCTCTCCTTTGCCTACCTGTGCATCCTCTTCTTTGCCTACATCGAGTACAAGCCCTTTCACCTGAAGGGCGGATCCCAGGCCCTTTCCAATGCCATTGCCAACCGGTTCGTATCCAGCGGCGGCACGGCACGATTCAACTGCGGCGTGCAGAAGATCCTGACGGACAAGGGAGCCGTCAAGGGTGTGGTGACCGACCAGGGCGAGACGATTCACGCCCGGTACGTCGTCTCCAATGTTTCCCCTGTTGCCACGTATCTTCAGCTCATGGATCAGGAGAACGTGCCCGGTGGCGTCATGACCGAGATGCGGGGGCGCAGCCTCGGCCCCTCGGCCTTTGTTGTCTGGATGGGGTTTGACTGCGAGCCGGAAGAGATCGGCATCACCGAATCCACGAACTTCGTCATGACCCACACCGACATTGCGGACCTTCCCTACAACCAGATGCAGCAGGTGGAGATGGATGACGAGCTGATGGTCCTGAGCTGCTACGATGTGTCGGACCCGGAGTTCTCTCCCGAGGGGACCTGCCAGGTCAACCTGGTGACCCTGAAATTCGGGGAGCCCTGGCTGCGCGTGCCCCCGGGCGAGTATCACAAGACGAAACACCGCTGTGCCGAGGCCATGCTGCGCACAATGGAAAAGATCCATCCCAACCTGAGGCAGCACATCGAGGAGATGGAGGTGGCCACGCCGCTCACGTGCATGCGCTACCTCGGGCATCCCAACGGCTCCATCTACGGGTTCGAGCAGCAGACCAAGGACTCCCTGTTCTTTCGCCCTGGAAAGCACTCTCCCGTACAGGGGCTCTACTTTGCCAGCGGGTGGGGAGACGGCTGTGGATTCCAGCCCACGCTGGAGGCGGGCGAGTCCGTGGCAAAGTCCATCTTGAAAACAATTGACGGGCAGGGCTAGACAGGGGACAGACATGAAGAAAGGCATATTCCAGGAATTCGACGGCTACCGGGAAATCGAGGAAGCCATCAAGGTCGGCAGGCAATACGGGACGGACTACACGGCCGGCAAGGACATCGCGGATCCGTACGTGGAGCGGCTGCACCCGGCACGGCTCGCGCTGCGCGTTGCGGAGGTCATCCGGGAGACCCCGTCCACCAAGACCCTTCGCCTGGTGTGTCCGGACCGTGCGCTGCCCCCCTTTATGGCAGGGCAGTACATCGCCCTGTTTCTCGAGATCGGCAAGGTGCGGACGAGCCGCCCCTACAGCATCTCCTCGCCGCCCAACCAGGCCGGCTACTATGATGTGACCGTGCAGCGGGTCCAGGACGGGTTCGTGTCCAACTACCTGCTGGACGAGGTGAAGGAGGGCGACCTGCTGGAGAGCTCGGGGCCTGCGGGCGAGTTCTGCCACAACCCGCTTTTTCATTCCCCCACCATGGTGCTCGTTGCGGGCGGCAGCGGGGTGACCCCCTTCATGAGCATGATCCGTGAAACCGTGGAGTGCGGCCTGGACCGGACCATCTACCTGATCTTCGGGAACAGGGACCTGGAAAGCGTGATCGCCCACGAGGAGTTCCTGGGCTACGACAGGCGCGCGGGGAACATTCACTACATCCCGGTCCTGGAGAACCCATCCGACGGCTACACCGGCAGGCAGGGGTACATCACGGGCGACCTGATCAGGGACGTGCTGGGCGGTCTCGACGACAAGACCTTCTACGTCTGCGGGCCCCAGGCCATGTACGACTTCTGCCTGCCCGAGCTCGAAAAGCTGGGGATCCCGAGAAAGAGGCTGAGAAGGGAGATGTACGGCATGCCGGCCGACATCAGCCAGGCGCCGGGCTGGCCCGAGAGCGTGAAGCCTGACCGCGTATTCACCGTGAAGGTGGACGGGGAAAAGACCCTGGAGGCGAGCGCAGGGGAACCCCTTTTGACCGCGCTGGAGAGGAACGGCCTGGTGGTGCCCACGCTCTGCCGGTGCGGGGAGTGCAGCATGTGCAGGGTAAGGGTCCTGTCGGGCAAGGTGTTCGAGCCATCCGGCGTCAAGGTACGAAAGTCGGACAGGACGTACGGGTATACCCATTCCTGTGCCGCCTATCCCATCGAGGATCTCAAGATCCTCCTTTGATGAGGCATCGGGCCATGATTGAAGAGAGATACAGGGAGTTTGCAGGGTTTGCCGAGACCGGCGTGGAGGGGATCAGGAGGACCGGGCTCAGGGTCCTGGAGATGAGGGAGCGCCGTGTCAGGCTGCTGATGCCCCTGGAGGGGAATGTGAACCACGTGGGTATCATGTATGCAGGCAGCCTCTTTACCCTGGGCGAGATCACCGGGGGCGTCATCCACGGGGCTTCCTTTGACGTGAACCGCTTCTACCCCATCGTCAAGGAGGTTTTCATCCGGTTCCTTCGTCCTGTCCAGTCGGACGTGACCCTTGAGGTGGAGCTGAGTGAAAAGGAGGCGGAAAGGGTGGAAGAGGAGGCAAGAGAGAAGGGCAAGGCTGACTTCAGCATGGAACTGGAGATCAAGAACGCCAAAGGGGAGATCGTGTCGCTTGTGCAGGGAACGTGGCAGATCAGGCAGGTCCCGGAGGGGATGGGGCCCATCCTGCCGGGGAATGCAACCTAGCTCAGTACGCAATCCCCTTGCACCATGATCGTGGGTTGGGAGATTGCTTCGCTTCGCCCGCATGTCCTGCCTGTTCAATACGTCACCGTATTTACGAAACGGAGTACTTAGACCCGGCATACAGAAAAAGGGGAAAGGACAAGGCAATGGAGTTCGTGAAGCTGTTCGAGCCGATCACGATCAACAGGGTGGAGATCAGGAACCGGACCGCGATGCCGGCCATGGGCCTCGCCTACACGAGCGATTACACCTTCAATGACCGCTACAAGGCCTTTTACCGGGAGCGGGCCAGGGGAGGTGTGGGCCTGATGACCATCGGGCCCGTGGCCATCGACAAGGTGGGCAGCGCCCCCTTTCTCCCGGGTATGTTCGATGATGCGTTCATCGCCCCTTTGAAGGCGTTCCTGGACGAGCTTCACAGGGACACGGGCGTGAAGGTGGCGACACAGCTGATGCACATGGGGCGATACGCCTTTTCCTTCTTCACGGGAATGACCCCCCTTGCCCCTTCGCCCATTCCCAGCAGGATGACCCGGGAACAGAAACCCAGGGAGATGACGGAAGAAGACATCAACGACGTGCAGGAGGCATACGCCCAGGCAGCCAGGCGGTCCATGGAGGCCGGGTTCGATCTCGTGGAGATCCTTGCCTGTACGGGGTATCTCATCAGCCAGTTCCTTTCTCCGGTCACGAACGTGCGGACCGACGGGTACGGGGGGTCTCTCGAGAACCGGATGCGCTTTCCCCTGGAGGTGATCCAAAGGGTGCGGGAGGCCGTGGGGCCCCACCAGGCCGTGGGCATTCGAATCGCGGGCAACGAGTTCATGGAGGGCGGAAACACGAACGTGGAGGCCGCCATCTTTGCCGGGGAGGCGGAAAAGGCGGGTGTGGATGCCATCAACGTGACCGGCGGGTGGCACGAGACCTATGTGCCCCAGCTCACCACCAACGTGCCGCCCGGATGCTATGTCTACCTGGCAGGCGGGGTCAAGGAGAAGGTGAGCGTTCCGGTCTTTGCCTCCAACCGGCTGGGGGATCCCGAGGTTGCCGAAAGGGCGCTCAGAAGCGGGGCCTGCGACATGGTGTGTTGGGGGAGGCCGCTCATAGCCGACCCGGAGTTGCCCAACAAGGTCAGGGAGGGTCGGTTGGACGAGGTGGTCCCCTGCATCGCGTGCAACCAGGGGTGTTTTGACTCCATCTTCTCCGGGACCTCGGTCCACTGCGTCCTGAATCCAAGAGTGGGCAGGGAGAATGAACTCGTCGTGGGCAAGGTGGAGAAGACGAAAAAGATCATGGTGGCGGGTGGGGGGCCGGCCGGCATGGAGTTCGCCCTCACCGCGGCCCGGGAAGGGCACGACGTCACCCTCTGCGAGATGGGAAAGCAGCTCGGCGGGCAGCTCAACATGGCCAAGGCCCCGCCCGGGAAGAGGGAGCTTCAGGGGATCATCGACAGCATGACCGGCCGGATGCAGCGTTACGGAGTGAAGGTGGAGTACGAAACACGGGTCACACCGGAAGAGGTGAAGAAGAGGAAGCCCGACGTGCTCGTGGTTGCATCAGGGGCCAGGCCCATGGACGTGGATGTCCCCGGGATCCACAAGCCTCACGTGGTGAACGCCTGGGATGTATTGATGGAGAGGGTTCCTCACATCGGCAAGAACGTGGTGATCGTGGGCGGGAACGCCACAGGGTGTGAAACCGCTCACTACCTCACCTCCCTCGGCGCACCGGACCCGGCCATCTTCACCTTTCTCATGTACCACACGGCCGAGAACCCGGAGACGGCCAAGCAGCTCCTCTACAATGCCGGAAGAACCATCACCGTGGTGGAGATGGTGGCACATCTGGCCGGGAACGTGGGCCGCACCTCCCGATGGGGCCTGATGAAGAGCCTGAAGCTCATGGGTGTGGACCTTCGAAAGGGCACCCGTCTTCTGGAGATCAGGGACGACACGGTGGTCATAGAGGGAGACACAGGGGAGGAGACCCTGGCTGCGGACACGGTCATCATGGCCGTGGGTGCGGTGCCCGTGAACGAGCTGGCCCGGCAGATGGAGGAAGAGGGTATCCGGGTCATCACCATCGGGGATGCAAAGGAACCGAGAAAGATCAAAGAGGCGGTCCAGGAGGGAATGGAAGAAGCCCTGAAGATCTAGCAGGCTGCGAATCCGATGAAATACCCTTTACGCAGGGAGAGATGAACCTTGACCGAAGCGTCGCAGCAGGCCCTGAGTATCCTGAGGAGCCCGGACCACTTCCAGTGGTACGTGATCCCTCTGCTGGCCCTTGTCATCTCCATATACGTCACCGAGATCCAGAAAAGGAACTGGAACGCGGTGCTGGTGGGGCTCCTGTTCAGTGCGGGCGAGTTCTGCTGGGAGATGCTCAACTCCCTGGTCCTGCACTTCACAGGGTATGCCGCGCTCTGGTCAACTCCGGACGGAACCGCTTACCTGATCCTGGTGGGCATCAACATCGAGATCTTCCTCATGTTCTCCGTCGTAGGGATCATCCTTGCCAGGGCCCTGCCGGAAGACAGGAAGATGAGGATCCTGGGGATCCCGAACCGGTTCTTCGTCCCCCTTGTCCTGGCCCTGTTCTGCACCTTTGTGGAGGTCCTGCTGAACCGCCTCGGCGTTCTGGTCTGGGAGTACAGGTACTGGAGCTGGCCGCACATCTGGAGCGTGGTGATCAACTACTCCGCACCCATGTTCCTCATGACATGGGTCCACGACCGCCTCTCCATGCGGACCAAGGTTGTTGGCCTGTTCGTGTGGATCGTGATCGACGTGGTCATGTGGGTCGTGTTCGTGAACGTGCTGGGGTGGATCTAAGGTTTTCCTTCCCGTTCCTCCAGTGACCGTAAGAGCTTGCTCAGATCTTCCACGGTATAGGGTTTTGGCGCAACGCCGTCAAAGCCATGCGCTTCATAGTCGGACATGATCGGATCGTCCGAATAACCGCTGGAAACAATCACAACCGCCCCGGGGTTCAGGGCCCTGAGGTCTTTGATGGCCTGCTTTCCTCCCATGCCTCCCGGGATGGTCAGGTCTATGATCACGTAACGAAAGGGTTTCCCGGATTCCATGGCATCCTGGTAACGGTTGAGGCATTCCTGGCCGTCCAGGGCCTGCTCCACCTCGTATCCCAGGTGCTCCAGGATACTCCTGGCAGCCTTCCGTACAACGGCGTCGTCGTCAACAACCAGGATCCTGCCCCTGCCCCTTACCAGGGTTCTCCTGTCTCCCGCCTCTGCCGAGGGTTCCTTCTCCGAAGCAGGGAGATAGACATGGAACGTGGTCCCCACACCCATGGTGGATTCCACCTGGATCGTTCCTTCATGCCGGTGGACGATGGCGAAAGAGGTGGAAAGCCCAAGCCCGTTTCCCCTGTCCTTTGTGGTGAAGAAGGGATCAAAAACCTTTTGCAGGTGTTTTTCCGGTATGCCGGTCCCCTGGTCTTCCATGGACACCCTTACGTATCTTCCTTCTCTCACCGGCAAGGCGTCTTCCTTGCCGACCCCCCTGTTTTCCACGAGGACCTTGATGGTTCCACCTTCGGGCATGGACTGGTCCGCATTGATGAGTACGTTGTGAAAAACCTGCCCGATCTGGCCCTCGTCGATCTCCACATGCCAGAGGGTTGTCGGGAATGCGTATTCACACCTCACGTTCGATCCGCTCAGTGCAAGGCGAACCGAGTCGGTCAATGTCTTCTGGATGCTCACGGTCTTCCTCATGGGCATCCCACCCTTGGAAAAGGTGAGCAGCTGCTGGGTCAGCGCTTTTGCCCGTAAAGAAGCCTTCTCCGCATCCATCAGTAATTCCATAACCTCCCTGTCCACCTCTCCATAGGTTCTAGCAATGGAGATATTGGCCAGGATGGGTGTGAGGATGTTGTTGAAGTCATGGGCAATCCCCCCGGCGAGGATGCCGATGGATTCGAGCTTTTGGATCTTTGCGATTTCCTCTTCCATCCGTTTCCGGTCCGTGATATCCACCCCAACACCAAAGAAGTAATCGAGCGCATCGCTCTCCTTGAAAACGGGTCTCCCGTGCCATTCCACGAGCAACTCGCGGCCGTCCTTTGTCAACACATGGTTCTCATTGAGAGTCGACTCTTTCCTGTCTGTCAGTTTGTTGAAGATCCCGGCAAGCGACGCACGATCAGACTCAGGGACGAAATGCTCGAGATAGTCCCTTCCCTTTACCTCATCCAGGGTATAGCCGAGTTTTTCCAGCATGGTTTCGTTCATCATCAGCGTTTTTCCGTCCTTGCTGATGGCCACGAAGAACGCAGGGGACGCCTGAAGCAGGCTTGAAGAGAAATCCCTCTCCTCACGCAGGGCAGCCTCTGTTTCCTTGCGGTCGGTGATGTCCCGGATCGACCCGGCCACCCGGGTGGCCTGACCTGCTTCGTTCCAGGTCGCCTGACCGCGTGCCCTGAACCAGCGGTATGTTCCGTCGTTTGTGCGCAAACGATATTCGGTATCGTAGGGCTCCTTTCGTTCCAGGTGATCCCGGAATGTAGACAGGGCGTGTTCATGGTCCTCGGGGTGCAGTCGGCGCTCCCAATCCTCATAGGGTTGCTGAAGCTGGGCCGGAGCGAACCCGAGCAACGCCTCGTACCTCGGAGAGACGTAGGACTTGTTGTTCACCAGGTCGAGATCCCACAA
>CAZSUQ010000105.1:0-3011 GCA_964609935.1 uncultured Thermodesulfobacteriota bacterium
AAGATCATGAGCCACAACGGCACGCGGTATTTCAAGACCTTTTCAAAGACCTGGTGAAGATAGCCACGGTCTTCGGTCCAGTCGCGCTTGACGAAGAAGCAGTCCAGGAAAAGCATCCCCCAGCCCACCCCGGGCACGTATTTCAGGACATCCTTCACAAACCACTTCAGGTCCCCCACGCTCTTCCTGGAACGGGCAAAGGTGAACATCACCGTGATATCGGCCATATCCTGGTGGTTCAGGACAACCAGGGCGTTCTCGCGCACCGGCACGTCGTCGCCGCTCATGACAAACTGGATCCGGTGGCCCTTCTCGGCCACCAGGGCGCACCATCCCCACCAGATGTTTGCCATGAAACGGTTGGCCCGGCGGAAGGCCGTCTGGGAGAAGGGCTTGATCACCAGGCTCGCCGTCTGCAGTCCATTGAAGGCGAACAGGGCGGAGAAGAGAAACGCTGATATGAGAAGGCCCTTGAGAAAACCCAGGAAGCGTTCACGTCTGCTTTCCGGTTCCGGAAGGGGCGGAAGGGGCACCGTGGAGGTCTCCTTTGAATGAATTCGAATCCGACCTTAACGGCTTTCATTTGTCGAGTCAATCATGGGAGGCCACCCTCCCGGATTAGGGAACACGTGCTCCCCGACCCGCACCACCACAGGGCGCTTCCGGATATACATGTATTCCTCGATCACCTCCAGGCGAAGCCGCTCCCTGTCGTACATGTGCTCCGGGTAGTACCAGCACAGCAGGGTGTGATACGTGCCCTCCTCGAGCTTCTTCACGCTGGACGTGTTGTAGTGAAACCCGATGCTCCCCGGGGTCTCCTCCGGCGGCATGACCTGCTCCAGGTCGTCCACGTACCGGACGCGGATGTCGGCCTGCTCCTTGTAGCTGTCGTCCCACACCGAGGCCGTGATCATGGCCCCCTGGGGGCCCACCACCACGCGCCACTCGTCCAGGCTCGTGTCCATGTCCTTCTCGCGCTGGCTCATGGTGCCGTCGATGAGAAAGCCCTCCAGGTTGTTGGAGTTGTAGAACTTCATGCCCTTTGCCTCTTCCGAGAGGTCGTATCCCACCATGATCTCCATGGAAGAGAGCACGTATTTCTTTCCCCCGGTGATCTTGAACTGACCCGGCACGAGGACCATGGTGTCGTAGAGGTACACGTCCATGTAGGCCCGAGGGCTCTTGATGCCCAGGGGCAGCACGCCCCGCATCCAGAACCGGCCCACCCCCCGGATCGGCCCGATCTTCATGGAATCGATCCCCCCGAGGATCGTTGTCTCATCAAAGGTGAACTTGATGGTGTTGAAGAGAAACCCCAGCTTGAGACGCAGCTTCATGGCGTCCAGCAGGTCCTTTCCGCTGCCGCCTGCTTCGGGCCGGCAGATCCAGGAATCGTAGATGGGGGTCTGGTACACGGTGTCCCCCCTCTTGTTGGTCTTGCCCCGGACGATGCCGGTCCTGTATTCCAGGGTGTAGGGGTCATCATCCGAGCCCTCCACGAGCTTGACCTTCCCATCCGTGCTCACCTGCGAGCGCCGGTCACGGTCCCAGTTGAGATACACATACCCCCTTTCGTTCCGTACCGGGTCCTCCAGTTCCACCTCCAGGGTATGCCCCGGCAGCCCCTCCAGGTCCGAGGCCCGGGCCCGCAGGCCCGCATCGCCCAGCATGAACACCAGGTCGTCCTGGGGGTCGAGCACCCGGTTGCCTTCCTCCGGGTTCCCCTCCGCACCCAGGGGGAGGACCATCCTTCCCTGCTTTGTCTGCTCATCGACCTGGAACGGCATAGCCTTGAAGGAACCTTCCCGCCTCGAAAACATGCTGAGCCGATTGACCTCCTTGCCCAGAAAGGGCTCCAGGTATCTGCCCTTCACCTCCACAGGATCAAAGGACCTCTGCATGGGCCTCTCTGGCACGGGACCGGCGCCTGCAACAAAGAACCCGGCACAAACCAGCAACAAAAGGATCCATCCCGGTCTGCTTCTCTGCATCATTCTCTCCGTTTCATCTCAGAACACACCGATTCAATGTAAACCCAACGAAGGACACGTTGTCATAAATACGATGACGTAAAGGTTCGAATATTGCGAGGAGCCAATGAAGGAAGTCTAGCGATCGTTTCCTGTTGTTCCCCTAGCTGTCCTGGCTGTACTCCCGGGCGTACTTCACGTATCGCTCTGCAAGGCGGAGGGTGTTCCGCCACTCTTCTTCCGTGACGTCGCGCTTCACCTTTGCCGGCGTGCCGAGGGCAAGGGTTCGGGGAGGGATCCGGGTCCCTTCGGTGACCACGGATCCCGCACCGACGATGGCGCCCTCGCCGATCTCGGATCCGTCCAGGATGATGGCGCCCATGCCGATCAGGCATCTTGCCTGGACCGTGCAGCCGTGAAGCGTCACGCGGTGTCCCACAGTGATCTCGTCTCCCATGAACAGGGGCCACTTCCCTTTCGTGACATGAAGGATGCAGCTGTCCTGTATGTTGGTTCGCTCCCCGATCCGGATGGAGTGCACGTCCCCCCTCACAATGGAATGGAACCAGACACTGGATTCCCTGCCGATCTCCACGTCTCCCACCACGAGCACACCGCTTGCGATAAAGGCCGTGGGGTGAATGCGCGGGGACAATCCCTTGTAAGGCCGAATCGTCGGCTTCAAGAAGCTCTCCAAGTTCCTGCCCTCTTTTCAGCCTGATCCGAGGGCCGCATGACGGCCATCCGAGGCGTTACGGAGACGGGACGGGTCAGACCCGCTCGACAAGCTTTCCGGCCATCGTGAGGCTTTGCAGGGCCTGCTCCGGTGTGATCCCCTCTCCACCGAGGAAATCGCCCGGCCTGGCAAGGACGACACGCTTTTCCGTGAACTGGATGGAGTTGAACCCGGCCTGAAACAGGTCGAGGATGGCCTTCCTGTTCATGGTGTTGTCCAGGTAGAGCATGGCCTTTTCCTTCTCCTTGCCCGCCCTGGCCTGGACAGCGTCGTTGAAGGTGTCCAGGCCAGGGCGGGCAAGG
>CAZSUQ010000105.1:3021-11082 GCA_964609935.1 uncultured Thermodesulfobacteriota bacterium
GCAGTCACAGGGGCCGTCGCCTCCGGTCGTGGCGGTGTCCTCGCTCGTGGTGACCTCTTTTCCCTTGGTGAAGATCTCTTCCAGGCCGATCCGCTGTCCCTTTGGAAGGACATCCATCACAAAGCCGCACGAGAAGTCGATCCGTATCTGCATCTGGCCCTGTGAATTACGGCTTGCAGGAAGGAAGGACATGCGGAAGGGCAGCCCCATGAACGTGCCCTGGATACGGGGATGGGAGAGGGGGCGGATCACCACCTCGCCGTTCACGTAGGGAGCGATCTCCTTCAGCCTCTTTGCCTTGGTGTAGTGTCTGATGTGGCGCAGCAGAAACATGACGGCAAACACGAGAAGGGGGAGAAGGATTTCCCCCCATTCCTTCAGGTGTCTCAACAGATCCTTGCCTATGTCTTCCATGGAACCCCCTGGCAGCTTGCCTTTTTATCTCTTTCATAAATAACCCGTTGCCCCTCGAAAAGACAAGACCCGCCTTCTTTTTCCAGGGCGGCCGGATTGCACGGACACGCGGTATTTTGGTAAGCTCTTGCGAACCACTCCGGTTTGAAAGGGGCAGATATGGAGGAAGGCAGGAATCCGGTAGAAGAGAAGGAGGAGAGGCCCGTTGATGATGTTCGGGAAGGTGTTCCGGACACCCATTTCCAGGTCACACGGTTATCCATGGTCTACCGATACCTCTTCATCACCGTCCTCACCCTGGTGGGCGCAGGCTTTCTTTTCCTGATCGTTCCCTCGACCCTGTCGGCAAAGGATTACCCCCTCCTGGTCATCCTGGCCATCTGGGTGCTGGCCCTGCTGCGCTACTGGGTCTACCTGCTGGACATGCCCCACCGAATCGAGTGCCAGGGGCCGGGCACCCTGCGCTTCTTCTCGCTGCTGCGCAGGAGGGAAATCCTCTTGAAGGATGTGGTGGCCATCAAGACGTCGCCCATCTACCCGAGCTATGTCAAGTTCCTAACCTCGAAGAAGAAAACCATCCCCATGATCAACCATGTCACAGGCCTTCACGTGCTCACCGGACGGATCAGAGAGGCGAACCCGGACCTGGAGACAAAAGGGTTCTGAGAGATGAACGAAGCCTCACAGGATGAAGTTCAGCAGCGGCGCCGAAGGCTGGAGACCATCTTCTATCCGCGCAGCGTTGCGGTCATCGGCGTGTCTGAAAAGGAGCTGAACCTTGCCAGGCGGATCGTCGAAAACCTGAACGCCTTTGATTTCCAGGGGCTCATCTACCAGGTGGGCGCGCGGCCCGGGGTTCTGCACGGCCGGAGGATCTTCTGCTCGGTTGAAGACATCCCCGACCAGGTGGACCTGGCCGTGATCCTCACCCCTGCGCGTACGATCCCGGACATCATGGACCAGTGCGGAAAGAAGGGGATCCGCGGCGCGGTCATCGAGTCCGCCGGGTTCAACGAGTACGGTGAGGAGGGGCAGTCCCTGGCCGAAAAGCTGCTGGAAGTGGCTCACAGGGAAGGCATCCGCTTCATCGGACCGAACGGTCTCGGTGTGGTGAACATGGCGAACGGGCTGGTGGTCCCCTTCTCGAGGCTGCCGAACCACTTCCGCGAGGGCGGCATATCCATCGTCAGCCAGTCCGGGGGCGTGGGCCTGAGCTACCTGAGCGCCATGGCCAGCGAGAACCTCGGCATTGCAAAGTTCGCCAGCGTGGGAAACAAACTCGACCTGGATGAAACCGACCTGCTCGAATACCTGCTCGAGGACGAGGCCACGGAGATCATCTGCATGTACCTGGAGGGCATCCAGGACGGCAAACGCCTGATGGAGGTCGCCCGCCGGGCAAAGAAACCGATCCTCATCCACAAGTCCAACACCGGCCGCCTCGGGAACGTGATTGCAGAGTCGCACACCGCGGCCCTGAGTTCGGACGATCGCGTAGTGGATGCGGCCCTGACCCAGTGCGGTGTGATCCGGGTCCGGGATCAGGCCACCCTTGTGAATTACATGAAGATCCTTCCCCTCCCTTTCATTCAAGGCAACCGGCTGGCCATCCTCTCGCGGTCCGGGGGGCACGCCGTGATCGCTGCGGATGCATGCGAACGATCCGGCTTCGACCTCACGGCGTTCGACCCCAGGTTCCTGGCCGAGATCGAAAAGCATTTCCGGGCCCAGGTGATCAAGCTCTCGAATCCCCTGGACCTGGGGGACCTCTTCGATTACAAGGTCTACACGAGCATCGTGGAAAAAACCCTGCAGGAACCCACCGTGGACGGCATCGTCTTCCTGCACACCTACTTTGCGAAAACCGAGGGAGAGCAGAGCCGCAACTTCTTCCAGCGCCTGGAAGAGCTCTCTTTTCAGTACGAGAAGCCCATCGCCATCTGCGTCTCCACGGATCACGAGGAACTCAGCAGGCTGAAGAAGGATCTTCCCCACCCGATCTTCACCACCCCCACGGATGCCATCAAGGCCCTGGAGCTCCTTTACAGGTATGCCAAGACACACAGTGAGCCGCGGCCCTGCCCTGCGCTACCGGAGATTGAAAAGGATCGGGATGCGGTGCACCGGATCATCGACGCCTGCATCCGGGAAGGCAGGGACCCGGTGCTGGACGAGGCTGCGAGCATCTTCCGGGCCTACGGGATCCCCATGGTGTCCCACGCCCCGGCCGGCAGCGAGGAGGAGGCCGTGGAAGCGGCCCGCAGCATGGGATACCCGGTGGTCATGAAGGTGATCTCCCCGGAGATCTCGCACAAGTCGGACATCGGCGGGGTTCAGCTCAACCTGAAAACGGACGAAGGCGTGCGCATGGCCTACAGGGACATGATGTCCAGGGTCCGCAGGAGGCTGCCGGATGCCGACATCATGGGGGTTCTTCTTCAGCCCATGGTGCTCGGGGGGAGGGAGCTCATCCTCGGCGCACGGCAGGACAGGCAGTTCGGGCCCATCGTGCTGCTGGGCATGGGGGGGATCTTTGTGGAGATCTTCCAGGAGATCGCCATTCGCGTGATCCCCTTCTGCAGGGAAGAGGCCTTTTCCATCTTCAAGGAGCTCCGGGCCGCGCGGGTCCTCGAGGGTGCACGCGGCCAGGAACCTTACGACAGGGATGCGGTCGTGGACTGCCTCTTCCATTTGGCCCACCTGATCAGGGACTTCCCTGAAATCTCGGAGATCGACATCAACCCCACGCGTATCTTTCATCAGGGTGAAGGGTGCATGGCCCTGGATGCACGGGTGGTGCTCACACCGCCTGATGAGCGTATTCAAGCAGATGAGCGTTCCTGAAAAACCTGCCGCGCCCCTCCGCTACCATGCCTTTAACCGATACCTGCGGAGGCGCTTCGGCGGAAGGATTCAAAAGATTCCCCTGGACGCGGGCTTTGGCTGCCCGCACAGGGACGGCCCGGAAAAGCGGGACGGGGAAGGGTGTATCTATTGCAGGAATGCGGCCTTCAGCCCGCATGCAGGGGCATCCGAAATCCCGCCGCTGCGTGAACAGCTGGCAGACGGTATCCGGTTCGGGAGGAAGCGATACCGCGCAAAGGGATTCATGGCCTATTTTCAGGCTTACACGAACACCTTTGCTCCATTGGACGTCCTGAAGGAGCGGTACGACACTGTCCGGCAGTTCCCGGAGATCGCGGGCATTGCCGTTGGGACACGGCCCGACTGCCTGGATGAGGCGGTTCTGGATCTGCTCGAATCCTATTGCAGCGATTATGAGGTGTGGGTGGAGATCGGGTTGCAGAGCGCGCAGGAGGCAACCCTGGAGCGGGTCCGGCGGGGCCACTCGGTTCAGGACTTCCTCGATGCGGTGGAGCGCACGGCGCGACGGAGAATGCTCATCTGTGTCCACGCCATCCTGGGCCTGCCCGGAGAGGGCCACAAGGAGATGATGGAAACCGCCGGGCTTCTTGCCGGGCTGCCGATTCAGGGGATCAAGGTGCACCACTGCCACGTGGTCAGGGACACCCCGCTGGCAGAGGCGTATGATCGCGGCGATTTCCAAACCATGGAATACCACCGCTACCTGGCCTGCGTATGCGACTTCCTGGAATACATCCCCTGGCCCGTCACGATCCAGCGCCTCGTGGGCGAGGCACCCACAGACCTGCTGCTGGCCCCGGAATGGGGCCGGGACAAGTCCGCTGTCCTCAGGGACATCCAGAAGGAGCTGGTGAGGAGAAACAGCCGGCAGGGGATCAAGTGTACCTAGAGTTGTTGGGTGGAGTTGGAGGTTCCCCCCCACCTTCTATTTTTTTTTGCCCAGCGCAGTCTTGATAAAAGATTTCACTGATAGGAGCAGCTTTCCCAGGAGCGGGGCTTCCTTGAGCCTCGGCCACTGGATGAGCCTCAGGTTCACCAGGAGGTTGAGCAGGAGGATCGGGAGGGGAAACCGTGTGGGAGGCAGGAGGAAACGGTGAAGAATGGAGGGCAGAGAATAGAAGCGTAAGGCCACCTCGCGGTAGGCCTGCTCCAATTCGCCGGGAGTCATGTTCTTCGGGACAAAGGTGGCCAGGTCCGTTCTTGTGTTCTCGCGGGTCGCTTCCGGGAGAAGCCTCCCCTCCTCCTCCATCCGCTTGAAAAGGCGTGTCCCCATGATCGGCCTCAGGATGAAAGGGGCGATCAGCTGAACCCGCCATTGAATCAAGGCTTCAGCGGTTTCGGACAGCGTCTGCCTTGTGTCATGGTCAAAGCCGAACATGACGTTCGCAACGAGGACGACCTTCTGTTCCTGGATCCTTTGAATCTGTTCCGGGTACCTCTCCACCCGGTTGCACCGCTTCCCGGCCTCCAGGAGGCTCTCCGGGTTGATGCTCTCCAGGCCCACGCTGAGCTGCCTGCAACCGCTCCGGACGGCCAGATCGAGCAGCTCCGGGTCGTCGGCAATGTCCAGGGTACACTCCCCGCACCAGGAAACATGCAGCGGGACCATCTTCCTGAAGAGCTCCCTGGCAAGCTTCCTGTTGCCGATCACGTTGTCGTCCACAAAGGCGATCCGCGACCCACCCGTGTTCTCCACGACCCACCGGATGTCTCTGACAACATCGTCAACGGGCCGGCTTCGCAACCTCCCCCCGAAGATCTCCGGCACCAGGCAGAACTCGCACCGGTTGGGACACCCCTTTGAGGTCAGGACCGGGAAGTAGACACTTTTTGATCGTCGGTCCAGGTTCAGGAGATCGTACCGGGGCGTGGGCACGCCTCCAAGGTCCGGAAGGGTTTCACAGGTGTAGCGCGTCTTCAGTTCATCGTTTCGGACATCTTCGATGATCCGGGGCCAGAGATCTTCGGCCTCTCCAATCGCCACGGCATCGCAGTGTTCAAGCGCCTTGTCCGGGAACAGGGTGGCGTGGATCCCTCCCATCACCACCTTCCGCCCCTTTTCCCTGAAGCGGTCCGCTGCACGAAAGGCCGTCTGCGCGTGCATGGTCAGGGCGCTGACGCCCACGAGATCGTAATCCTTCTCAAGGTCCCTGTGGATGGAGTCCTTGCCCAGGTAGCGAACCTCAACCTGGACGCCTGGGGGTACAAGGGAGGCAAGATACGGGAGGGTGATGGGAAGGGTGAGGCCCCAGGAGGCGCCGAGGCCCCGGATCTCACCCCCCGGATGTATGAGCAATATCTTCATGATCCGCGGATCTCACATGCTCTCCGGTCAACGGGAAGAGCGGATCCCTGGAAGGATTCTTCCCTGTGCCGGTATGAGCCATGGTTCATCCCCGGAGACATGGCCCACAAGGCATCATGAAGGTGGAGCTTCTGGTTCTGGTGTCTGGAACAGAAAAACGGAGAAATCTCCGGATTCAGTCTCCTGATTCAACCCTTTGCACTTCCGTGGCGGCAAGGCCCTTTGCTTCCTCCTTGACCGTGAACTCCACCCGGTCGCCCTCCTTCAAGCTCCGGAAGCCATCCCCTGTGATAGCAGAGTAATGGACAAAGACATCGCCCCCATCGTCACGGACGATGAATCCGAAACCTTTCTTGTCGTTGAACCACTTGACGACTCCAGACTCACGATTCTCCATTGCTCGTACTCCTTTTGTTCTCCGGGAGGGCGCCCTGCTGGAGGTGCCTCGTTCCCGACATAAAAAAAACCCGTCCAAACAGGATTCGTCTGGACGGTGTGACCTGCGTCGATGCTAAAGCGGAAACAAACAACTTATTGAAACCTTCAGCAGATGTCGTTGCTGCATAAAATGGAACATAAGACTTTGTGTAAAATATACGCATTATCGATGTGAAAGTCAAAACGCAGGGATGAATACCACCACAATCGATTGAGACGCTGCGGTGATCCATGACAACCTGAAAACACAAACCTCACAATGGGTTGAGGCCACGTACGTCCTGCATGTGCGTGGCTAATTTCCTGTTCTTTCGGCATGTGAGCGCGAAAGCTTAAACGTTTATCTGATTTTTCCTTTGAAACCATTTACAATGCAATGATTCACGTCCGGCAAGAAGAAACTGAAAAGGAGACGCTTACCATGAGGACCCTGCACGACTTTACCCCGGGCCGGAAGAACACGGCCCTGGTCCTGGTGGATTTCCAGGAGAGATTGTTCCAGGCCATGGCATCGGACCGGCAGGATGCCGCACTGAAAAACACCCTGCTCCTTCTGGACCTGGCCAGGATCGCGAAGCTGCCGGTCCTCTACACGGAACAGTACCCGGAAGGCCTGGGCAGAACCATCCCCGCTGTTCAGGAAAAGCTCCCGGAAGGGGCGGAGCCCTTTGAGAAGGTGGAGTTCAGCTGCTGGCGTGCCGAGGGGTTTGCACAGCAATTCCGGTTCCTTGGGGCAAGAGGGGCCATCCTCATCGGGATGGAGTCGCACGTCTGCGTGCTCGGCACCGCCCTGGACATGCTTGCAGAAGGGATCAATGTGCACGTCCCGAGGGATGCCGTTGTCTCCCGAACAGAGGAGAACCGGGTCACGGGCCTGGAGATGATGGACCGGGCCGGCGTTGTGGTCACTTCCACAGAGACGATCATCTTCCAGGTTCTCGAACGCGCGGGCACAGCGGAGTTCAAGGCCATGTCAAAGCTTCTTAAGTAAAACGGAACGGCTTAGATGGATGTAAACGATCGAGTGTTCGAGCGTGTATTTCATGCCAGAAGGAATCTGGCGCTCTTCCTGAGAAAGGTCCTGCCCCCCGGCCCGGCGGATACCCTGAAAACATGGGAAAGCCGAATCATCGGTCCTCCTTCCCTTTCCATGATCCTTTCCGATCTGGAGGGCCTTCCTCAAGCGAGCCTTCCGGACGGGTACCTGTTCAGGGCGATGGTGCCGGGCAGCGAGACGGACTATGTCAGGGTGATGCAACGCACACTCATTGCGAATGCGGACATGGCCTGGTTCAGGCGGACGTTCCAGGACGATCCTGCTTACGATCCGGATAACCTGGTCCTCATCCTTAACGAGAACGGGCCGGTGGCTGCGGGTGCCGCCTGGCACGCCGAAGGGCGACAACAGGGGGTGGGCCTGGTTCACATGATCGGCGTGGTCCAGGAGCACCGGGCCCACGGCGTGGGCAGGGCCCTGGTTCTCTGGGTGCTCGAACGGTTGAAGGCACGGGGGTTTGATCAGGCCCTCCTGCAGACCGAGGATTTTCGAGTCCCGGCCATCCGCCTCTATCTTTCCCTTGGATTCAGGCCCGTGTTCGTACACAGAACCCACCGGCTCCGCTGGAAGAGGATCATGGGGAAGGTGTCACATTGACCCGGCCCTGTGTGAAAGCTATACTTTTTGGTTTGAAATCCATGCGCGCCCATAGCTCAGCTGGATAGAGCGTCGGACTACGAATCCGAAGGTCGCAGGTTCGAATCCTGCTGGGCGCGCCAGAGAAATCAAGGACTTAGCCATTCATGCTAAGTCCTTTTTTTGTGCTTTTTATAGCCTATTTATAGCACCAAGAGACATTTACAGTGATCTCCAGTGATCATTTCCTGCGTTTCTAGCTCTGATTGCTAGAAGCGCCCCACGGTATTACTCGCTCAGTTCTTCGCCCTACCCCCTCGTCCCTACACCGTGTTGATGATCGCCCTAAAGGCGCCACCCATGATCGGCTAATGGGGCCAGTTGA
>CAZSUQ010000106.1:0-11069 GCA_964609935.1 uncultured Thermodesulfobacteriota bacterium
ACCAAAACCGTTTCCCCTTCCCGGATCCTTTTCCTCTCCGCATCCTCCGGGTTCATGTACAGGTAATTCGTGGTCTCCCCCCTGAGGAGTCCGTCCACGTTGTGCATCCAGGTGTTGTGCGTATGTCGTTCGCGTTTCCCGATGAGAAGGAATTCCTCTTTTTCCGCTCCCCGAAGAGTGAGAAACGCTTCCAGCTTCGAGGCCTGCTGCACCAGGTCCGGAGGCGCCAGCCTCACTGCGGGGCGCCTCCCTGGCCATCGCTTCTTCCGGTGAAGTCTGCCGAAGGTATGCGGCTTGAGCAGGATGCCGTGGGGTGATGCCTCCAGGGACGGAAAATCGGTCTCTCCCAGGAAACGAAGGAGCAGTTGAATCATGCGTCTGGGAAGCATGGTTGAGGCCGCGGAGTCCGGGACAGCCGGCGACACGACTCCCCGCCGGGATGTGATCCCCTGAATCGATCCTTGCAGTCGATTCACGGTCTTCATGAAGGCCTCCAGGCCTCTTCCCCAGAGAGGACGGTTCATCTTCCTGCAAAGATCCTCCAGGATGTCCCATTCCTCCCGTTGCTCCCCATCCGGGTTCACCACCGCCGGGGTCCGCACCGCATACCTTCGTATCTGAAGCGCGGCATGAGAGAGGTTCAGATCCTCCCTTTCCAGGAACCCGGTTGTGGGAAGGAGGTAGTGGGCAAAGGCGCCTGTTTCGTTCTTGTACAGGTCCAGGCAGACAAGGAGATCCAGCTCTTCCAAGGCCTTTTTGAGGTGCAGCTCGTTCGGTACGCTCAACAGGGGATTTCCGGCAACCACCACAAGGGCTCGCACCCGTTCCGGCTGTCCATCCAGGATCTCGTCCGCGAGCAGGGCGGCCGGATAGGTGTCCATCACGGGTAGAAATTTCCCTTTGGCGGAACGCTTCCTCGATCTGCCCACCCCGGACAGCCGGTAGATCCTGTCCATGTCCATGACCCCCCTGCAGAGCAGGGTGCCCCCCGGCCGGTCCGTGTGTCCGGCCAGCAGGTTCAGAACCAGGAGCAACCAGTAGGTCAGCGTGCCGTTCCGGCCCAGGTTGATCCCCACGCTTCCATAACATGCAGCCGGTCTCGTGCCGGACAGCCGCATGGCAATGTCCACAACCCTTTCCTTTGAAATCCCGGTAATGGGTTCGGTCCTCTCGGGCGGCCATTCCCTCACCACGTTCTTGAGCGCTTCATAGCCCTTGGGATCCTCCTCTACCCAGGTTCGATCCACCCGGTCACGATCCACCAGGACCCATAGCAGGGAGAGCAGAAAGAAGCAGTCCGTATCCGGCTGAATAAACAGGTGTTCACTGGCCAGCTTTGCCGTCTCGGTCTTCCTGGGGTCCACCACCACCACCTCCCCTCCCCTTCTCCGGATGTCCTTCAGCGCTTCTATGGGTCGGGGGACCTGTACAAAGCTCATCCCGGAGACGGCTGGGTTGGCGCCGATGATCAGCAGAAAGTCCACGTGGTTCAGGTCCGGTACAGGCTGGCGAACAGGGGACCCGAATACCCGTTCCGAGGCAGCGAATTTGTTGTTACAGTCCTGGGAGCCGGACGTATAGAACCGCGATGTTCCCAGTGCGCGGACAAAGGCCGGTACACTGATGGAGCCATAGGTACAGAAGGCCAGGGGGTTTCCCATGTACACGGCCACCGCGTCCGGGCCGAAGGTATCCAGCGTGTGTTTGAGCTTTCCGGCCACCTCGGTGAGCGCCGCCTCCCAGCTGATTCGCTCATGGGTCCGCCGGCCCTTTCGAAGGGGATGCCGCAACCGGTCCGGGTCATTGTGCACATCGGCAAAGGCCACCCCGCGCCGGCAGATCCATCCCTTGGAAAGTGGGTGATCCCGGTCTCCCCGAATCCGGAGAACACGGTGGGCTTCCACCTCCACCTTGATTCCGCACATGGGCTCGCAGAGCCTGCAAAAGGTGATCTTTTCTTCTTTCATCGCTCCTTGCTCCCTAACCCGGCCTTCATGAATCAGAACCTGGATTCAGCATTGCATCTTTCGGTCTCCCGGAGGCGGGTGCATGCCCTCGCGCCTGTAGGCGCAGTCCAAAAGGGAGCAGGAATCACAAGGGGTCCTCAAAGGCACCTTCCGGGCCCCAACAAGACAGGCGGAGACCGTCTTCAGAGGAATCATCATACCGCTTGTGGTGCATGTGATTCCCACCTTCTCCGGCTCGAGGAATGCAAAGAGCTGCTTCTGCCCCTCTCCCACCTCCCAGTCACAGTAGCCCGGGCTGAAGCGGGCCGTTGCCTCAACGCCCTTGCCGGCCAGGATCGTGGAGAGGTGCCTCTCCATCTGGTCGGCCATCTTTTCGGCAAGGACGGCTCCCACCGCGTCCAGCAGATAGGCCTGCAGCATGGATTGCTTCTGCGTACGGGCAATGGTCTCGTCCAGCTTCGCGCCCAGCGTGACCACGAAACAGCAGAGAAACCGCGGATCCACGAGTCGTTGCATGAGCCTCGACCACTGGGCGCTTTTGATGCACAGGTCCCCACCCCTCAGGACTTCCCCGTTCCATTGGTCAAGGGAGCACATCTTGAATCGTTGTCCGGGCCGCACTGCTTCCCTGCCGATACGGATCTGGCGCTTCATCTCCTCGAGGATGTCCTGACCGGCTTCATGGACCGAGGCATAGCCGAGCTGGCCCGCAACCGCAGGGAGAAGATCCTCCAGGGGAGGAATGGATAGCTCGAAACTCATATCCTTCATAGCGAATGTCGTCCGACCGATGGGAGGGAAAGCGATTCGGGACACGGCCCGTGTCTGTTCAAAGGGAATCGCCTGCAGGCTGATCATTCAGATCCGCTGATTGGGACCGCCTGGTCCTCCTTCTTCTCTTTCAGGCGAAGCACCTCGAGGACAACGTCCGGAACCTCGGCTGCACTCTCCGCGTATCCCTGGGCACCCAGGCCCCTGGCAAGCCTTTCATCCAGGGCCGCACCTCCCACGAGGATGCCGGTATCGGGATGAAGCCTGCGAACCCATGAAATCAACTCCCGCATGTTCGCCAGAGGCGTGGACATCATGGAAGACAGGGCCAGCAGGGGAGCGCTCGTGTCTTCGAGCAGCCGGAGGAACGTCTCCCTCGGAACATCCCTGCCTGCATCGTGCACAATGTAACCGGATGCCTCGAGCACGCCTGCAACGATGTTCTTCCCCATATCGTGCACGTCCCCTTCCACCACGCCCACCACGATGGAAGGCCCCCCATGCGTTCTTCCCTCAGCCAGTTCGAATCGATTCAGGATCCCAATCCCATTGCGGAATGCATCCACCGAAAGCAAAAGCTCGGGGATGGACATCGTCCCCTGCTTGAAGGCCGTCCGGGCCCTCACGATTCCTTTCATGAGCGCCGTGCGGGCATCCTCCAGGGACGGGTGTCCGTTTCCCACTCCCCGGAGCAGGCCCTCCAGCCGATCCGGTCTGGGTGACAGGATGTCCTGCTCAATCTCGAGCAAGGGTTTTTCTACATGCACGGCTCGCTCTCCCAGCCCTCATGCGGATCGCTCCGCTGCCTTCACCAGGGCAAAGGCGTTTGTCAGGGGCAGGTTCGGGGGATATTCACATCCCGGGGCCAGGATGTATCCGCCATCCCTTGAAAGATCCTCGATCTGCCGCCTGCAGGCTTCCATGACCTCCTTGGGCGACCCATGAACCAGCAGGGGGGTGGGGATGTATCCCAGCAGGGTGATAAAATCCCCGTAACGATCCTTGAGTTCCCCGGGGGTCTGACAGTCGTCCGGGAGGTGCGCAAAGCTGATGACATCCGGCTCCATGAATCGAATCTGTGCGTCGAAATAGAGGTCGTGTCCACAGTTGTGAACACCCACCAGGAGCCCGTTCTTCTTGATCACCCGGCTGATCTCGCGGACAAACGGCCCCTCGATCTCTTCCCACAACTTCTTGGACAGGCCGTTGCGGGATGCGAACAGGGTGTCAATGGTAATGGCAGGCATCCCGGTCTCACATTGAGCCTGCACGAACTCGATCAGCACGGATGTCACGGTCTCACAGGCCTTTCTCACCTCGGCGGGATGATACAGGCAGTCCTTGAACATTTGTTCGGCACCTCGCATCATGTTCAAGACACCGAGCGGTCCGAACACGAATCCCGTGACAATCCCTCGCAACCCGATCTTCTTGACCATGAGGCGACAGAGCTGCAGGAAGGTCTGCATCCGCTCGGCACTGGACAGGTCAATCGGTTTGAGTCGCAGGTAGTCCTCCACCTCCCTGATCCTCGGATTCGAATAATCCGGTCGGGGCGTGGAATCCTCCGGATAAATAATTGCCTGGCCGAAATCCGCAGCCTCCACAGAGAGATCAAACAGGAGGATCACGAGGTCCCCTCCAACGAATTCAAACCCGGCTGTGTACACATCCGCCGCTTTTTCCGCATCCAGGGCGAATTCCGGAAAGGAGGTTCCTGTAATCTGTCTGGCCCCCGAACAGAGGATCGGGGTCACCGGGACCCGGTCCGGCTCCTTGTGACGGAACGTGGTGAGGACCCGTTCCAGGGAGGAAAGCGAACCCCACCGGCCGCGCAGGCTCGCTGCCGAAGCCACAGCATCCAACAGGGGTTCAGGGATCTCCCCGAGGGGCGGGATCGTTCCCTTTCGGATGGAATCAAAGATCTTGAGAGCGTGCATCATGGCTCACGACCCCGGGTTGCGGAAAGGTTTTTATCTTACCATAATCCAGTAAGAAGGAAAGTCTTGCGGAGAGGACTGGACAGACGTTGTTGCATAAATCTGTGTCCTGGTATGATCATGGCCAGGAAGACCCTTTTGTTTCTGTGCCCTTCCCTTATCCCAGGAGGTTGAAGATGTTTCTACAGAGATCTTACTCGAGAACGGTTGTTGTCACAGCCCTTTGCTTGTGTGTGTTTGTTGCGGCTGTTACGGCCAACGCTGAATCATCGCCTTCGAACTATGTTGGATACACGCACCCCATCGGCGCAGGGTTTCAGCATCCTAAGACCTGGAGGGTTTGGGAAAGTCCCCAGGGACTGCAGGTTGTGCCTCCGGATGCCGGAAGCAATGCACACGGGCCCACCGAAGCCTATATCTTCACCCTGTTGGGATCTGCAGGCATCCCGTCGCTGGAAGACCCGCGTGCCGCACAGCATTTACATGCCCTGGTGGCTGAAATGATGCCTTTCCTCCAGACGAGTGGAGACAGCCGCGCAGCAGGAAAGGACGGACGTGTCTTCACCTGGAAAGGACGCAGTCCTCAGGGACTTGACGTGGAGTGCCGGGTTTACGGGAAACTCTCAAAAGGCTATTTCCTCGGCCTCACAGCTATCGGTGACGTTCAAGCCGTGAACAGGCGACAGGCCGACGTGGAGAAGGTTTTTGAGACGCTTCGTCTTGGCGAACCCAAGGCAAACACGCAGTTGGCAGGCATATGGTACACAAGCAGCTACAGTTCAGCGGGCATGGTGAGCAATCGTACGAATGTGGCCACACACGAATCCATGACCCTGCTCCCCAACGGGCGGGTGCAGTCGTCCGCTCAAACCACTTATTCCGGACGGACGGGACAAGGGAGTCAGAGCCAGTCGCATGCGATTTTCGACGGTATCACCGACGGATCGAGCGAGGAAGGTCGCTGGGCCGTTTCCGGCACGGACATCTACCTGCTCTGGAAGTCAGGTGGTGTCGCTAAATACTCTTACTACATTCAAGGGGCTCCCGGCAGGCGCGAGATGCTGCTCACACCCCCGGGCCAGGGCAACAAGGTCCTTTGGACCGAGTACCCCTAATCATGTGGATGTACATTCCGAAGTTACGCCTGTGCAACGAACGTAACGTTTCTCCAATCAGACGTGTCCAAGCCTTATGAGCGAAGAAACGTTTCTTCTTGAAATCGAACGCATCCGAAGGGAAACCGAACGGGTGAAGACGTTCCGTCTTCGTCCGAAGGAGGGAGGCCGGGTCCCCTTCCGTTTTTCTCCGGGACAGCACATGGGCGTCAGGCCCCATGGCCCTGCAGGCAGGGGAGAAGGAGAGCCTCACCCCTGGCGCCACTACTCCCTGTCCAGTTCGCCGGAGGCAACGAGTTTTGTTGAGGTGACCGTCCTCAGGCAGGGTGAGGCCTCGGAGCATGTCCACCGCCTCTCTCCCGGAGACCTCCTGGAAGTGGGCACGCCGGTGGGCAACTTCGTCCTCGAGGAACCGGTTGGATACGGTCCCGTCTTTCTTGCCGCCGGAATCGGTGTGGCGCCCGTCCGCAGCATGATCCGAACCTGTCTGGACAAAGGCCTTGGAACAGCCGTCACGCTCCTTGTCTGCTTCTCCGACCCGGATGAAGCCATCTTCCTGGAGGAATTCAAGCAGTGGGAGCACCGAGAACAAAGGTTCACCGTTTGGACCCATTTCAGCCGTGGGAAGACACACGCTCGGGCTCAGGGGGATCGGGGAACCATCTGGGATCCCGGGATCCTGGCCGAGCGTATCGAGCAGCCCCGGGACAGGACCTTTTACCTCTGCCTGCCCACGGGGTTGCGGGAAGATACGGAATCAGCTCTGGCGGGCATGGGAATCCAGCCCCACCGGATACGAAAAGAGGCATGGTGAGAGACAGGCCCTGTTCTGCACGGGAGGGAGCTACCAGGTAACCCGGTGGTCCTCTGCAACCCCGAACAGGTCCTCCACGGTGTGAATCCTCCCTGTCCCGTCCGACAGCTTCCCGGAAAAGAGACCCACCGGCTGCACGTAGTGGGACAGAAACGGCCCGATTCGAATGGTCTCGTTGCGTACGCCCATGGGCTTGAAGCTCAGGTCCACCAGGCCGTCACGGGTCCTGATGTGCCAGAGCCCCTCTCTGTCTTCGGGAATGCGAAAGTCGGCGGGTCCGAGAGGATGTAGCGTGTTTCGGACCCAGAGTGCGTTTTCATTGTAGAGATCGTCCCGCTGGATCACGTTTCGCGTGAGATTGACGCCGATGAGGTCTCCGTTTCTATCCAGCCCGGCGAAGGTGGCCCACTCCCAGAAGGTTCTGTGCGGGTAGAACGCCCGGTGGAAATCCATGAGTGCAATTGCGTCATGGGGTTTCACGGTGTAGGAACGTTCACCGATCCTGATCTCCCCCTCCACGAAAGAAGGCGCCTTGTGGGAAAAGAAGGGCCTCTGTTCCTCGATCGGAAGCAGGGCGATGATCGGCTGGACCTGATCCGGCTTCTCCCACAACGTCACATCCGCAAAAACGCCCGGGAAGTCTCTTTTGGCCTTCACCTCCACAACGAGACGGTGACGCCCTTCCCGAAGCCGGTTCTCCAGAACGATTCGGTATCCCCTGTCTGCCTTGAGATCCACGCCCCCATCCTGGAGATCCGGAGGGATTCGCACCTTTCCCGGCAAGAGCTTTCGCTGCCGCTCTTGAAACGTCATGGAGATCCGGTCAAAGACGCAGCACCAGGTCAACCCTGCAAGCTTGATGTCCACCAAGGCCACACCGAGAAAGAAGTCCTCATGGAAGATCCCCACATGCTCCCATTCCTTCAGGCGGAAGCGGCGAACCCACCTGGGGGCCCTCTCCCCCTGTTTGAAAACATTTGCATCGAGCAGGTTGATCTCCCGGAACGGTGCCTTGAACAGCCCGTAGACCGTGTTGTTCCCCTCCACTGCACGTTCCGGTGTATCCAGAAGCGTTCGCATGATCTCACCGTTTCGGGGGGTTTCAAGAGGCGGGGTGATACGAACCCCATGGTTCGGTCAGTGTTTCGTTCTCTTTGTCGGGATCCTCGTAACGCAGGGTGTAGACATCCAGGGAGATCTCCGTGGGCAACCCCAAGATGTATTCCATGGGACCCTGCGCCATGTCTGTAACGAGGATCAAGCCCGGAGGCTCTTCGCAGAGATCGTGATGGCCGTCAGAGCCCGCTGCCTTCAGGAACTCCACGATCCACGTGATGTGCTCCCGGAGGAACCGGTACTGCATCATCAGGATATCCGGCACGCCCCGTTTCTCCTTTTTCAGGAGCGCATCAAGGAGAAACAGCCGCCCCTGGGAATTCTTGATCAGGAACTGCGGATACCGAGGGTCCTTGCCTAGGGAGGTACAGGAAACGGTGGTCAACCCTGCCTCTTGAAAGACAGGGCTTTCAACAACAAGACCCAGCAAATCCTCTTTGGAATCCCCGTTCCCATCCTCTGCCCCTGGGATCCGTACCACACCCTGAGTTTGCATGATCTGTTGCAAGGTGATCCCCCCGCCCTCTTGCACCTCCTCATCACCTGAAACATCGGTTTCGGGATTGGACGATTCTCGTCCCTTGATGCTCTTTCCCCTCCTTCGGATCAGAGCGGCCGTTTCCAGACAGCATCTCGTCACCCAGCTCGTCGGGTGCTCGAGCACACCCATCTCACCCTCTATTCGAAACGCTTCTCCGCCGTTCGCTACCGGGAACATCCCATAGCTTTCCACCCGGCACGCTTCAGGGAGAAGCGTGCCCAGTTTTCCCTTCCACTGCGCATAGAGGCCGGCCGCCTCTTCCCGCCCTGTCACCTCTGCGGTCACGATCCCTGCATGAACCGGCCCGGAGGTATTTCTTGACCAGACCCCTGTTCTCCATTCACAGAAGGCGTCGGCCGGTGTTTCGGGTGTCACGAGGAAAAGGACAATGGCCCCGCTGTCATGGGAACATGGGGTCGTGGCGGGGTGGTCGGTGAGAATGAACTGAAAAGGCAAGTCCTGTGGGTGGACGTTGCCTTCAGGGGTTTCCGTTAACGGGAGGTGACGGTCTTCCAGGCAATCCGCATCCAGAAGGCGAAGCCCCAGGGGCCCCACGATCCCCCTGGATGGGGCCTTTCCACCCACCAGGATTCGTTGTTCCCGGTCGGGACGAAAGGCAAAGGAGAACCGCCTCCGATAGGTGTCGTTCGCACAAACGAGCAGGACGGAATCCTCGGAGATCTTCAGCAAGAGCGCCAGATTGTAAAGGAAAACCGAGGCAAGGGAAGCTCTCTTCTCAACCGCCGCACAGTAGACAACAACGGATGGGGGCGTGCGTGAAGGAGGCTGAAGGGTCGGTTCCGTCTCCGGTGGGTGTTTGGATTCCTTGCTTGCCGGAGCAGGGGACGAAAAGTAGAGGTGGGCGATCTCCTCAAGCTGTTTCTTTTCTGCATCGCTGGGCGAAAAGATCCCCTTCCTTTTCAAGGTCTGCTCCGTCTTTGATGTACCGTTTTCGGCCTGGGGCGAACCGGCGAAGAGGAGGATCGAGGTTCGTTCCGACTACTTCACCTTGATGAGGGAATTGATGACGCCGTTTTCGTTCACGATCCGCAAGGGGTTGTCCGGATCCACAACCCACTCGCCGTCGATGTTGTATTTGTATTGATAGTTCCCAGGTGTGAGAGGAATGCGTCTCGTCCAGACGCCTCGTTCGTCCTTTTCCAGGTATACACGCGCATCCTGCTGCCAGTTGTTGAATTCCCCCACCACAAAAACTTCCCTGGCATCCGGGGCCAACATCTGAAAGATCACGTCGCTGAACTCTTCCCGAGGCCGCTCCCCTTCGATCCGCGGTTCTTCCATTACAGGAGGCTCTGCAACAACCGCCTCATCCTGCTTCTCCACCTCCAGGCTCTCCTGGGCCAGGATCTCCTCCGCCAGGTCTCGATAATCCCATGCGCCGAGGCTGTTCCGCATGTGATCAAGTATGGAGAGCCCATAGCTGGCCGCTTCTTTCAAGTGAATGTTGCTTCGAATCCTCGACTTCAACAGGTTCTCGAGAAAGTGCTCCTCCAGTTCCGCTTCGATCGTCCTTGCCAGCCGTACACGATGGTCGTAAAGGGTGAGCAGGATATGGATTTTGTGTGTCTTTGCCATTCGTTCCTGCACCAGATCCACAACATGAAAGAGCCTGCGCAACCCGTGCAGGGCAAACGTTCCCGTATCCACGGGAATCAGGATCTCCCGGCAGGCGGTGAGGGCATTGATCGTCAGAAGACCGAGATTCGGCGGCGAGTCAATGATGATGTAGTCGTAATTCCCCTCACCCCGCTCCAACAGATCCTTCAGCCTTCGTTCACGATTCGGCGCGGTGGTCAACTCCTGCTCGAGAGCCACCAGCGAGAGAAGCGAAGGGATGAGGTCAAAACGGGGCTCAACGGAAACCGTCAACTGGGAAAGAGGCACGGCCTCTTCGTAAAAATTCAAAAGAGCACTGCGAAGGTCCCGGGGCGCTGTTTTGGCCGTTGCATTCAATCCTGCCGTGGCATGTCCCTGCGGATCCATGTCCACCAGGAGAACGTTCTTTTTCATGAGAGCCAGCCACGCAGAAAGGTTGATGGCTGTTGTGGTTTTGCCGCAACCTCCCTTCTGGTTTACAACGCTCAGAACGCGCATGGTCCCCTCCTTTGCCTTTTCAGGCTCGAAGATAACAAAAGCGATTCTTCATGTGAAAGAAAGAGAAAGAAACCGGATGAAGGGATCGCGGACGGCCCCGTGCTGCATCACGTTCTTCAGAGCGACTGGATGATATCTTCTGGAGCATGTTTCGGGACACGAACCCTCCTGTACCGGCTGATCGATTTCGCCTGCCGCTTCCACCTCAGAGCCTCGGACTCCACCTCTGCAACATGAATGATCCACTGCTGTCCCGACACGGCTTCAAAGGCTGTGTCCTGATAGAAGACCAGGACGAGGTCTCCGGTGGCCACGAGGGTGAGTTCTGCAAGGGGTCTCGTTACGGAGGGAAGGATTCTTTGAAGAGAGTGGACACTCTTTCGGATCCGCTGCAGAGGGACACCGGCATCCAGGAGTTTCTTGGCTGTCTTGCAGGAAACCAAATCTTGAAAGTTGTAACGGGCATGACCTCCTTTCGTACGGAAGGAGGGAACAATGAGTCCGGTTTTTTCCCAATACTGAAGTTGCCTCGGAGTGATCCCGATGATATTGCAGACTTCACCCTGTCGAAAAAGAAGGTCTTCAGAGTCCATCTTTCTCTCTTCTCCCTTAACCATGGTCCTTCAACCACCTTTCACTTCGCTTGTGGATGAAAAAGCTGCGCTGTGGAAGGACGGTTCAATCGTTATC
>CAZSUQ010000107.1:0-11053 GCA_964609935.1 uncultured Thermodesulfobacteriota bacterium
TCACCGGTATTATAAACGGAGATGAAAATGGGGAAAGATCCTGGGATGAGACAACTAACAAGTCAAATTATTCCCGGTTCCGATTAAAGGGAAAAGTTTTTCCCAGGAATTAGAGTCGTGCGAGGTAGGTTCTTTGCACAAAAAATTAGGGGGTTAGGACTTGAGGCCCTAACCCCCTAATTTTTTAAGTCAACCAATTCCGATTTACAGGTCGGTGGCGTTGAAGTTCGACAGGTCGTAATGCCCTTCGGCAGCGGTCTGCGAGTTGGTCTCCGTTGCTACCGTGGAATCGGAACCGGAGATTTCCTCCGCCAGGTTCGTGAGCTGCTCCCTGACGTTGTCGGCGAAGAAGATCACTGCACCAATGGTGGCGATGGCTACCAGAGCCAGAATGATGAGGTACTCACTCATGCCCTGTCCCTTTTTGTTGAGCCTTTTCATACGTATTCACCTCCTTTCCCGTTTGGATTTGAACAACTTGATCCAGATTAAAGCAAAGTTCGTGCCGAATGCTTTCTCATTTGGGCCGAGCCGCTCATTTCTTCTTTTTCAAGATGCCTACCTGTCTCTTCTGAGCAAAAATTGTTTTATTTGCTCGTTTTTTTTCGTATCAAAAAATTTGCCTGTTCAAAAAATCTGCTTTTTGAAATGTACAACGCTGGTTATTTGCCGGTTTTTCCCATATTTTAAAGAAAACCCCTTCTCATATATGGAAAAACTTTTCTCTTTTTATTCTTTGCAATCAGAAAAAGGGCAGATTGAGATAATTGGTCAGGCTGGCATAATAATCACTAAAAATCGCTTTAATACTATTCGGTGTTTCAGCATCGACCCAAACAAAAACGGATGCAACACCGATTCCCAGAGCGAACATGCCGACAAGGATGATCACATACTCGGTGTAAGCCTGCCCCTGTTTCATCTTGGCTTTATCCCAAGCGGTCCGCTTTAATAGTTTAACGAAATAGATCTTTCTTTATTTATAATTATTTATCTTAATTATAAACAATCCATGCTCAGGTTACAACTTTTTTCCATCCAACCGATTGTTTCCGGCCGGGATCGTCGATATATTTCATGAGGTTGAAATGATTTCGGAAGTCGAACCCTTGCACGTGACATCCCCCCTCATGGCCAGGAAATGAATGAGAAGAAGGTTCTTGACAGCATTGACCGGCCATCAACGACATTCCCATGGAGACGGTCCCTCCTGAAAGGGTTTTGTGTCTTCCTCCTCCTCTTGTTTGCCTTCTCTTTGCGATGCATTCCCTACCGAGAGGTCTTTGAGCCCGACAGAACCCACTTTTACGGGACCGACCCTTATTACCATATGCGCCGAATCTTCCTGACCATGGCTCATTACCCCAGCGTGCCTGACTTCGATTTCTATGTGAATTTTCCCACAGGGGCCCTGGTGAACTGGCCGGGTGGGTTCGACCTGCTCCTGGCAACCCTGTCCATGGCCCTGGGAGAGGCTGATCCATCACCCCTGTTCGTGGAGCGGGTCTGTGCCACAAGCATCCCATTCCTCGGAACCCTCACCGTGGGCGCGTTCTTTTTTATCTGCAGGCATTTCCTTCCTTTCGCTCAATCCCTGTTTGCATCCTTTCTCCTGGCTGTGTCGGGCGCCCATATCCTGGTCAGCCGTATCGGACGGGTGGACCATCACGTTATGGAACAACTGGTCCCTGCTCTTGCCTTGTGGGCTTACCTTGCGGCGCTTGACCGTCCATTCAAGAGCAGGGCATGGATCCTTCTCAGCCTGCTCTCCGGTGCCCTTTTCGGCCTTTCCCACGTTTTCTGGACCGGTTCCGTGATGTTTCTCGGGATGTTCCTCCTCTATGCCTTCTCCTACCAGGCTTTCCTCGTACGGAAACAAAGACAGGAGGACCTCTTCAGCAAGCGAAACGGGTTGGTCTTGCTCTCCGCTGCTATCGTGCTCCTGCCCTTTTGTGCCCTGTCTCCCTGGGGGAAGCAGGGAAAGGTCCTCTATGTGGCGCTTTCCTGGTTTCATTTTCTGGTCCCCTTTTTCGGGTGCCTCATGCTTTTCGTCCTGGACCGCCTCCGCTCATCCCTGATCAAGTTCCGTAGAGGATTGCTTCTGTACATCTTGTCCGCCGGGCTTTTGGCACTCTTGCTCTTCCTCCTGACCGTTCTGATCCAGCCCCAAACCCTCCATACGCTTCGGGATACCTGGGAATTCGTGACACGGAAAGAGGTTCAGATCCACAGCCTTGGGGAATCCCGCTCGCTATGGGTGGTAACCCCCCTGGAAAGAATCCTGTTTTACGGACACCTCGCCTTCCTGCTTCCCTTTACGGCACTCTACGCCGTGACGAGGTCTTTGTGGCCCAAGGAAAGGGGTCCGAAAAACCTGATCCTTCTCTTCTGGTTTCTGTGTACAGGCATGTTGGCCGCCCTGCAGGTGAGGTTCACGCCGGCCTTCAGCCTCCCCCTCTGCCTTGTCTGGGGACTTCTTTTCATGGATCTTCAACGGTGTGCCGCCTGGCTCGGAGCGAAACGGGAAAGAACGAAATTGTACCGGTGGATCCCTTTCCCCCTTTATCTGGTCTTTGCCCTGGCAACCTTTCCCAATGCATTGAATCAACCCGCGCAGTCGATTCCTCGCGACCATTATGATGCATTCGTAGACATCGGGCGCACCACACCGGAAACGGCCTTCTGTTGGGAACCGGACAAAATACCCGATTTTGGAATCCTGTCTCATTGGCCTTATGGGCATCATCTCAACTACATCTCACACCGACCCAACATCGCCAACCCCTTCGGCCAGGCTGCTTGGTACCTCAGGGGGGTCCAGGACAGCTATCGCTTTTTCCTTTCAGAGACCGAGCAGGAAGCCGATTCTCTGTGTAAAAGGCTGGAGGCCCGCTATGTTCTGGCGTCTTCCATGAGCCGTCATTTTTCTATCTTTGCCCGCTACGTTTCCTTTCTGACCCCGGATCGACTGAAGGGTGCGGAACCCAAGGACTACCTCAAACGGCATTACGGGTGTGTCATGAACAACCGGATGCTTCTTCATGACGGGCTTGCGGCCCCTTCAAGCAGCACCTGTGAAGACACCGGCCCCTTGAGCCACTTCCGTCTCGTGTATGAATCCCCGGCTCAGGAGAAGGACCGCATAACGGGCGAGCAAACGAGCGCGTTCAAGCTTTATGAGCAGGTTCAAGGCGTGCACCTGACCGGAAAAGCATCCCCAGGCCAGCCAGTCAAGGTATCGGTGAACGTTCAGACCAATCTGAACCGCCAATTCACCTACGAAAAGGATCTCCGTGCGGACGGGAAAGGGTTCTTTGAAACCTTTCTCCCCTATGCGACCCAGGGTTCCGCCTCCCCCTGTCACGCCCTTGGACCCTACCGCATCGAACATTCCGAAAAGGAAATCCATGTTGACATCCTTGAGCAGGATGTGCAGGAAGGGAAAGAAATTTTTTTGGAATTGACCTAGGAAAAGGGTCCCTTCGAACAAATCCATTTTTTAAGGTATTTGGAGATCCACCGAGATTTTTCAATTTCAACTTTTGTGCACAACCTTGTTCAGAACTGTGTACAGCAAAGCGAACATCATGATTTCCTTTCTCTTTTACGGAGAAAAAGTGAAGGGGCCTTTTTATCGCGTTTCCACAACCTCTCCATGGGATTCTCCTCTCTATTATTGAACAAATCCGGACTGAGCATTTCTTGTGGATGAACCCCTGAAGATTTCCCGTCAGACGGATTTGATCTGCACGATTCATTTCTCTATCCTCGCCCCTTATCTGGACCTAAATGAAATCCCCCGGACGCCTGCCCTGAAACAATTTCCTATAGCCGACTGCGGTGACCTTGATCGGATGGAAGCGCTCCTGAACAAAATCAAATTTCGCCTCCACAACCAAGAGACATCCCCTCAATTGGAATGCTGGCTGCAGGACGTGATCCTTTCCAGGGAATGCGATGGCCACCTGACCCTCATCTGTCCCAACGTCTTCTCCAAGCAATGGCTTGAGGCGCGATACAAGGCCCCTCTCGAAGGGGCGATCAGGGAAGAGACAGGGGAAGCGGTCCGCCTGGGCTTCCGTGTGGAGGAAAATCCTCCGGTTCCGGAACGCCACGAAGACAACCCATCCTCCATTCCGGCACCGACACAGGAGGCCGTCCACGACACGACCGGCATTGTCGCAGCTGCCAAGCCTCAAAAGGTCAACGGATCGCAACGCCCCGTTCCTTCTCCGTTGCGAAAGGATCGCTACAGCCTGTCCAACTTCGTGATCGGATCTTCCAATCGATTCGCCTGGTCAGCGGCCAAGGAGGTCTGCAAGCAGAATCACGGCCACTACAACCCCTTTCTTCTTCTAGGTTCCACCGGACTGGGAAAGACACACCTCGGACAAGCCATCCACCAGGACCTTCGAAAACGGGACCCGCAGCAACGCGTCCTCTATACCACGGCTGAGGGCTATTTCTCGGAAATGATCCAGCACATGAAGAGCAACACCGTCTTCTCCTTCAAGGATAAATACCGAAAAAACTGCGACACCCTGATCCTGGACGATATCCAGTTTGTGGTGGGGAAAAAAGCTTTGCAATCCGATCTTTGTCACACCCTGGACACCTTGCTGAATCAAGATAAAAGGATAGTCCTCATGGGAAACCTCGACTCCGGTGACACAGACAAACTTCATGAAAACCTCCGCTCAAGAATCTACGCGGGGCTGGTTGTCTCCATGGAACGCCCTGACTATGAAACAAGGGTTACCATCCTCCACCAACTCTGCCGTTCGGCCGGTCTCTCCTTTCCGGAGGGTACAATGGAGATGCTGGCAAGGATCGTTCGATCCCATGTCCGGGACATTGAAGGTGCCTTCCGCCGGGCGGTGGCGCTGCAAGCCCTCCTGCGGCACTCGATGGATCCGGATACCCTGGAGACGCATTTTCGAGACCTTCCGGGGGGAATCCGGGGAATCCCCACCCTGGAAAAGATCGGGAACCACGTGGCCCAATACTACGGACTCTCTTCCGAGGTGCTGTCTTCAAGGTCACGCCAAACGAAGGTGCTTTACCCTCGGCAGGTTGCCATGTACCTGAGCCGGAAACACACGCCCGAGTCCCTGGAGTCCATCGGAAAGCATTATAACCGTGACCACTCCTCTGTACTCTATGCCATGAAAAGCCTAGAGAAGAAGACGGCACGCAGCCAGAGGCTCCTCCGGGAGCTCCGTTTTCTCGAGGAAAGGCTGCTGGACAAGGATTCGTAAAAAGCGGGGGCCACCACGGCCAAACCAACCCGCTCCACGGGTGAAAACCCCGTTTCCTCCAACAAGACAGCAGCCCAAAATCCTCTCTGGCGAATGAATTTCTGAATTGACATTTAGTACGTACGTGAATTATACTTTGTTGTACAATTATTGGTCGTACCCATTTTCCACCAAAGGAGATTTTTTCAAGAAACAAGGAGGAGAAAATGGCTGAATACCTCGTGGACCTGCGTGACATGCAGTTCATACTCTACGAATACTTGGGCGTGGAAAAACTGTGTGAATATGAGAAGTATAGTGAGTTCAACAAGGAAGTTTTCGACATGGTCATGGACCAGGGGCTCAAGCTGGCCAAGGAGGTGATCGCGCCGATCAACGAGGTGGCGGACCGGGTGGGTGCGACCTTTGACAACGGCAAGGTCACCTTCCCCAAAGAATTCCACGAAGCCTACAAGAAGTTCTGTGAAGGAGGCTGGATTGCCGTATCTTCAGACCCTGAGTGGGGCGGACAGGGGCTCCCTCGATCCGTTTCCCTGTCCACGAGCGAATTCTTCTCCGGGTCCTGTATGGCCTTTGCCATGACGCCGGGACTCACACACGGTGCCGCCCACATGTTCGAGACCTTTGCCTCGGACGAATTGAAGAACATTTACCTGGAGAAGATGTTCTCAGGGGAGTGGGCCGGAACCATGTGCCTCACCGAGCCCCAGGCCGGAACCGCTGTGGGAGACGTGAAGACCACGGCCATCAAGGAGGGAGACGTTTACAAGATCACGGGCACGAAGATCTTCATCTCAAGCGGCGATCACGACCTGACGGAAAACATCATTCATCCTGTCCTGGCGAGGACGCCGGACGCGCCTCCGGGGATCAAGGGAATCAGCCTCTTCCTGGTCCCCAAATACCTGGTCAATCCGGACGGGTCCATCGGAGAGTTCAACGATGTCCATTGCGGAAACATCGAAGAGAAGATGGGCATTCACGGCTCTTCCACCTGCACGTTGAACTTCGGAGACGAAGGCAAGTGCATCGGATACCTGGTGGGCGAGGAGAACAAGGGCATCGTCTACATGTTCCAGATGATGAACGAGGCCCGCATAGGCGTGGGGCTGCAGGGACACGCCCTCGGCGCCGTTGCCCAGCAGCACGCACTCGCCTATGCAAAGGAGCGCATCCAGGGCGTGGACGTTCGGTCCATGAAGGATCCCGACGCGACGCGCGTGGCCATTGCCGATCACCCCGACGTGCGAAGGATGCTGCTGTTCGGAAAGTCCGTGACAGAGGCGGTCCGTGCCCTTCTCATGAAGACCGCTTACTTTGCAGACCTGGCGGGCGTCACGGATGACGACGCCGAACGTGAGAAGTGCATGGGCTATGTGGAGCTGTTCACCCCTGTATGCAAGGCCTACGGTACGGATATGGGCTTTGACGTGGCCGTAAACGCCATGCAGGTTCTCGGAGGCTACGGATACTGCCAGGAATACCCGGTGGAACAGTACGCCAGGGACGCAAAGATCACGTCCATCTACGAGGGCACGAACGGGATCCAGGCACTTGATCTCGTGGGCCGAAAGCTGGCCATGAAAGGCGGCATGATTTACATGAACTTCCTCACCGATCTCAATGCATTTATCGAAGAGCAGAAGTCGGACGAAGGGGTCGGGACGTATGTGCGGATGCTGGCCGAGGCAAAAGGCGCCCTGGAGGAGGCCACCAACATCTTCATGACCAAGAGCATGAGCGGGGATATGCTGTACCCGGTTTCCCAGGCAACGCCTTACCTGCGTGCCTTTGCCGAGGTTGTCTGTTCCTGGATCCTACTGGAGCAGGCCCTCATCGCCAAGCAGAAGCTCGACGCCCTTTGCCAGGAAAAGGGTGCCTCCGACGAGGAGGCAAAGAAGAGCCTGGTCAAGGAGAACGATGAGGCGAAGTTCTACGCCGGAAAGATCGCCTCCATGAAGTTCTACGTCACCCAGGTCCTTCCCGACGTGTTCTCCAAGGTGAACAGCATCAAGAGCGAGGACCGGACCGTTCTGGAGGATGGGGTCCTTTAATCACGATCCCCACCGGCTGGTTTGTTTCGATCCGAAATAGGGGGGCCATGAGCCCCCCTATTTTTGTGTGAAGAGCAGATCCTGGAAAATCCCCCTCCCCCTCTATATACTTTCTGGAAGGCTCGTCCCTGAAAGCTCCCCTGCATCTGCGCACAACCTGAACACAAGGGATTTGCATGCAGGTCAAGAACGCGAAAACCCCAAAAGTGTTGTGGATGGCTACCGCCTATGGACTTGGTTTCCTGCTGGGTGCGTTCACCGTTCTTTTTTTCCTTCTTCCGCGGGGAGAGGAAGCCAGCACACCGGCAGGCCGGTGGGTTCAGGCCCCCCGGCCTGACAGCGAAAAGCAATCAAAGGCCCTGCAGGAAAAGATCGAGCAGCTGGAGGCCCTTGGGTATCTGAGTGGAGTGGAGTCGGCCCCGGAGAAAAAAGGGGTGACGGTCTATGACAGGGACAGGGCCTGCGCGGGAATCAACCTGGTGGTTTCCGGGCATTCCCCTCAGGCCTTTCTCATGGACATGAAGGGCCGCGTGATGCACACCTGGCACTGTGAATTCTCGCGTGCCTTCCGGCCCGACACGGAATTCGACCGCCTGGGAAACACCTTCAATTACACGGAAGATACCCAGCACTTCCGGCGGGCCTGGTTGATGGAGAACGGCGATCTGCTTGCCATCTTCGAGGGATTCGGGCTGATCAAGCTGGACAAGGACTCAAACCTGCTCTGGGCCCGGCCGAACCGCGCCCATCATGATCTCGAGTTGGCAGAGACAGGAGAGATCTACGTTCTGACCCGGGAAGCCAAGTTGGACCCGAAGATCAATGGGAAAGAGCCTGTGCTTCTCGATTTCATCTCAATCCTGGATCCGCAGGGGAGAGAAACCAACCGGATTTCCATCTTCCATGCCTTTTCGTCATCGGCTTACAGGGCAAGAATCCGGCAGGTTCAGTTATGGCCGGAGAGAAAATGGATCCCGAACGCCGGTGATTTCCTCCACACAAACACACTCGAACGTCTTGATGGAAGGCTGGTCGAAAAATCGGCTGCGTTCAAAAAAGGGAACCTGCTGATCGCGATCCGTCAGAAATCGCTCGTTGCCGTCCTGGATCCGGAAAGCGGGCAGATCGTCTGGGCAACGCAGGGATCCTGGCTGGCCCCCCACCATCCAACCGTCCTGGACAATGGAAACATGCTCATCTTCGACAACCTGGGGGGCATCCTCGAGTTCGGGGGGACCAGGGTCATGGAATTCGACCCCTTCACCCTGGATACGGTGTGGACATACGAGGGCACGGAGCAGAACCCGTTCTTTTCGGATCTCATGGGCTCGTGCCAGAGATTGCCCAATGGAAATACCCTGATCACCGAATCCCAGGGAGGCCGGGCCTTTGAGGTCACCCCTGAGAAGAAGATCGTCTGGGAGTTCCTCAATCCTCACCGCGCCGGCGAACAGGAAGAACTGATCGCCGTGCTCATGGAAGTGACCCGAATCGAGCCAGCCTTTCCCCTGAACTGGCTCGAGGAATGAAAAGGGTTAGCCCGCATATTGCATGAAACTTCGTTGCGAGAGCGGTGGAAGGACGGAGGATTCGGACCCGAAGGGCGAAGTTGTTTTTTGAGATTCGGGGCCGGATCGTATTGAAATACATCCGGGTCTGGATCTCAAAAAACAATCCGAAGACTTTGTGCTTACGCCGCTCGCAGCAGAAGGCTTCATGCAATATGCGGGCTAGCCTCTTCCTGTCACGTAGGTCCCTTTCCCCACCGTGGAAAAGGGGTCTTTCTCTTCCTTCTCACGGACATCGGGGAAGAGCCATTCCCTGGCCGGGGTGTTCGAGGGCAGATAGAGCGCAGAGATGTCGTCCTGGTAAACGATCCTCCATTCATGCCGATCCCTCAACTTCAGAAAGACGGGGCTGTTCTTTCGGATGAGGATGAGGTCGTTGGGGTACTTTTTGAGAGCGTCCTCCCACCCTTCTTCTCCGTTCGTGAAGCGCTCGATATCTTCATAGGTGCTGTCCGGGTAGACCTCTTCGTATCGGCCGTCAATGGAAACCCTGCACAGAGGAAACAGCTCCCAGATGGCATAGCTTCCCCAGTTGAACTGCGTCAGCAGATTCCCTCCGAGGCGATTTTCCTTGATGAAAGCAACAGCGCCCATGGGAAATTTTGCAGGCAATCCCACGCGCATCGGCACGCTGAAGGCCAGGAGAATCACCACGGCAAGGAGGATTCCATGCAGGGCGCCCCCGCCGACCTTTCCGATCCTGGAGTCCTGGAGAGACCCCAGGCCCCCATGGCCGAGGATCCTGTTTCCTTTCATCTCCTCCTTCCAGTGCCGAAGGGACGTGTAAACAAAGGGGAAGCAGGCGATGCAAAAGAATGTGATATGGCGGATATGCTTGATCCCCAGGTAGCCCGTGATCAGCAGAAGGAGAACATCCACCCAGTCCAGGTCCGCTCGCTTGACTCGATTGATGACAAACAGAGAAACGGCAAGAAACAGGAGGATCTTGTATGCCCAGTAGATCTTCACGGGTTCGAACAACCTGAAGGCGCGCCATTCAAGGATGTTGGGCCGATGCATGGTCAATGCCTTGAGAAGATAGATCCAGTAATCCAGTCCGTATGGATTCAAGAGCGTTACGGCGAGGCACAGAAGGATGAGGAACGCAAACCTCTTCCAGGGCCTTCGGTGAAGGAATTCAGCGGTTCCGTAGATCAGGACAAGCCCGATTCCGGAAACGAACCCTCCATGGAGGTTCGCCCATGGAATCATCGTAAGGGGGATCAGCACAAGGCCCCTGTTCTTCCCCTTCCGGGCTCGCTCCAACAGGAAGAGCCACAAGGCAAAGAAAAAGTAGGTAAAGGTGTGGGATCGGATCGTGACCATGAACCCGAAGACCAGGGAGAAGGTGAGCAGGAGATGAAGAAGAAGGCTGTTCGGATTCTCGATCCGTTCTCTTACGCTGAGGTGGGCGAACAGGACCGTTCCGAAAAACAACAGGGCGCGCAGAAGGATCAGGCCTTTTTGACCGAATCCATTGGCAAGGGAGTAAAAGACCACGCTGCTGCCCCATTCATGATCAATAAAAAGGGGCTTCTGGGGTGTGTAAGAGAAAAGGTCATGCGGACTTACATGGCCAAGCTCAAAGATCAGTTTCCCAACGGCCAGCCGGGCCCATATGTCCAAGTCCGTCAGGTTGTACAGGAGGCAGAGGTCCAGGCAGGCAACCAAAAGAACAGTGAACAAGAAGGCCTCTTTTCCCTTCATAAAGACGAACCCCCGTCCAACCTCGTGGAATCACCCTGACCGCGAACATTTCACGGCCACCCGGATCATAAAGAGCCGCTATGGGAAAGGTGCAGATATTATTCTGCCTTCCCCTCTTAAATTCAAGGGCCGCATTGACAAAACAACATGGAAATCCCAAATTGGTTCGGGTTTCATGCAAGTTGCGGGCTGGGCAGCAGAAAGCCCATCAGGACAGCTTATGTTTGCTGACAATACATTGAAAGAAGCCGACACCAGGCTTCCCGGTAGAGCCGCCCACCTTCCCGATACCATGCTTCTCTGCACGCTCTTCATCGTGCTAACGCTTCTTGCAACGGTTCTCTACGTTCGCACCCTTTCCTGCCCTTTTCTCTGGGACGAATACGGCCTCATTCTCGACAATGCCGCTCAAGGGACCTTCCAGTGGGAGAAGTTGCCCTCCCTCTTTCTTCAGCGATACTTCCAC
>CAZSUQ010000108.1:0-11027 GCA_964609935.1 uncultured Thermodesulfobacteriota bacterium
CTTCCTTGCAATGACCACCTTCCGCCCTGTGGTGGGGTGGCGCGCCACGAGTTCGGTGGATCCCTGGCGTAGCAGAAAGACATGCTTGGCGTCCTCGCCGTCAAAGGCGAGTTCCGTGTCATAGGGATAAGAGACCTCCTCGCAGAGACGCTGGATCGGTTCAACCTCCTCTGGAGGGATGTCCTCAAAAATCTTCATCTGAGAGAGACCGAGAGATGTCATGGCTGATGGCCTCCGATTTCGAGAAAAAAGCGTTTTTCAATGCACGGGGGTGTCGATGGGAATCCTAACGGGAAACACTTCTGAAGCAACGAATGTATGCTATCAGTGAAAAAGGAGAGGGTCAAACCTGGAACGCGGGAGGGCGAATCGGCTAAAAGGCTTGAGCTGAACGGAAAAACAACAAAGAAACGAAGGGTCCACGATTGGACCGTTCGCAGGTGATGGCTTTACGCAAAGGTGGGTCAGGGGAGGGTGATTACGTAGTGAAACCCGAGGTCGACATTCACGCCCTCATCAGGGTCCTGCACTCCGTTTTGACCGTTCTGGGTTGTTCTTTTGTCCACAGCGGCCCTGACGGCTGACGCCTTTCCTCTGTCCAGGCACGGGCTGTCCGTCTGGCCATCGCCGGCAGCTTCCTGGCTGAGATAATAGTCGTCCACAGGGTCGTCAGGATCCTCGTCCGCCAATTTCACAAACAGGGGATAGGTCTCTTCCACCTCGATCAATGCGGTTGTGCATCGATCATCAGGATCGGGCAGGCAGTCCCCCTGTTCTTCGATGCTCTGCGCCCCGCCCTGCAGTTGAACATGATCCAGCAGGACAGAGGTCCTGTACTGATTGTCCAAAGGACCCTTGGAATCATCGCTGAGGTCGAGGGACAGGAGACCCGGCACAGGGTTCCACGCTTCCTCATCGTCCCTGTTCCCGCATATGCTGTCCTCAATGGAGGCGGACGCATTCAGCAGGTAGAGAGCGATCCCTCCGCTCGTGGCGGTGTTGTCTGCCACCGTGCAGTTCGAGAGGCGCACATCAGCGCCGAAGGAGGCGGTCACGGCCCCGCCCTTATCGGCCTGGTTCCCCAGGAAGAGGCAGTCTTCCAGGTCGGGCAAGGCAGAGAAAACGGACAGACCGCCCCCTGTTCCGTCTGCTGTATTGTCCTGAAAGACCACGTGCCGGAAAAGAGGCCTGGAGCCCGTAAAAGCGCAGTAGACACCTCCACCGTTGCCCTGTGCATGATTGTCTTGAATGACGCAGTTCCGGATGATGGGCGAGGCGATCCAGATCTTGATCCCGCCTCCGTTCTCCTCGCCGGGGGATGCGATTCCATGAGCCGAAAGGGATGGAGAGATCCTGGAGGCCTGGTCCGCCTGGGCGCTTCCGTTCCGGATGGTGAAGCCCTGCAGGACGCTGCTCTCACCTTCACGGTCAATGAACCTGACCACCGTATCCGTGTTGTTTCCATCCAGGAAGGTCACATCCGCCCCGTTGTTGGAGGCCACCCTGATCCCCTTCCCATTGAAACGGATGGGGGCATAGGTGCCGGGGTAGGCGAGACAGGTATCCCCGTTGTTCGATTGATCGATACAGGACTGGATGTCTTGGAAGTTGCCGCCGCCTTCCGGGATGACGGTCCAGGTCACAGGACCGAAGGTCCCCCCGTCATCTCCGCCGCATCCCGCCGTGATGATGACGGCCAGGACAAGAAGAAAGCATCGAATCCATTCATTTGACATTCCGGAACAGGATGGGCGGGTTCTTTTCACAGGCAAGGCGTTTTCTCTCCTCATGGGCTACTCGGTCATCCAGTCACTTCCGTAAAGTTTTTGGAGAGACGATTTGTATTTTTCCCTCACAACTTTCCGTTTGACCTTGAGTGTTGGTGTCAATTCCCCTGCTTCGATGGAGAAGTCTTCAGGAAGGACTCGGATTTTACGAACGCGTTCGAAGCTGGCCAGTTGCTGATTGATCCGTTCCACCTCGGATTGCATCAATTCCTGCAAGGCGGGGTGTTCGGCGAGATCGGAAATGTTGGCAAAGGCGATGCCCTGCTCCGTTGCCCAGGCAGGGATCTCTTCCGGATCCATGGTGAGGAGCGAGACCAGGTATTTCTGGCGGTCGCCGTGCACCATGGCCTGGCTGATGTAGCGGCTCGTCTTGAGTTCGTTCTCGATGTTCTGCGGTGAGATGTTTTTCCCGTATGCCGTGATGATGAGGTCTTTTTTACGGTCAGTGATCTTCAGGAAACCATCCTGGTCGAAGACGCCCACATCGCCGGTCCTGAACCACCCGTCAACAAAGGATGCGCCGGTTGTCTCCGGGTCCTTGTAATAACCCGGGAAAACACACGGTCCCTTGATGAGAATCTCGCCGTCCTCGTCCAGTTTCACCTGCACCCCTTCGGCAGGAAGCCCTACGGTGCCGAACTTGTAGGCGTCCGGCCTTGTCAGTGTTCCCATGGCCGTGGTCTCGGTCATGCCCCATGCCTCGAGGATCAGGATGCCGCAGGCGTGGAAGAATTCCTGGATCTCCGGAGAGATGGGTGCCCCGCCGGATCCGATCACGCGGATACGGCCGCCCAGGGCCTGACGAATCTTTCGAAGAACAAGGATTCGGGCAACCTGATATTGGCAGAAAAGCAGGGGGTCGGGCCGCTTCTTCTCCTGCCAGCATCGGCTCATGCGGCGCCCCACATCCACACACCAGAGAAAGAGTCGTTGGGTATGAGCCCCCTTGTCCGCAGCCTGTTTCTGAACCCCTGCATAGATCTTTTCAAAAATCCTCGGGACGGACCCCATGGCAGAGGGCCTGGCGGATTGAAGATCTTCCCGGAGCGTGTTCAGGCTCCTGGCATAGAAGATCGTGGCTCCCACGTAGAGAATCAGGTAATCGAGGACTCGCTGGAGGGCATGAGCAAGGGGAAGGAAGCTCATGCCGGATTCCCCGGTGTCCACCGGAAGCACACTGCCGTAGAACCGGGTGGCGGAAAGGAAGTTTGTGTGCGTCAGCATGGCGCCCTTTGGGGGCCCGGTGGTCCCGGAGGTGTAAATGTAGGTGACCACACGTTCGGCACTCTCCTCTTTGTGTTCCTGCAGGAGTGCCGTCCGGGCCTGAGGGCCCTGATCCCTGCCGGTTTGCAGAACATCCTGCCAGGAAAGGAATTCAGGCGATTCCATGTCCACGCCGGTGGGGTCCATGAGGACAAAGGTCTTCACCTCGGGAAGCTGGTCCCGGACCTGAAGAAGCTTGTCCAGAAGGGCCTTGTTGTGGACCACCACGATGGAGGCCTGGCAGTGCTGGATGATGTATTGGGACTGCTGAGGGGTGATCGTGGTGTAGACACCCACGGTCACGCCTCCCGCGGAGATGACGGCAAGATCGGTGGCCATCCAGTCCCGGCAGGTATCTGCAACGATGCAGACGGCCTGGCCCTGTTGAAGCCCGACCTTGCGGAGGCCAAGAGCGAAGCAATGGATCATGTCGCCCAGCTCAGACCAGGTGGTGGTCTTCCATGTCCCGGATTCGAAGTGGCATGTGACCGGCACCTCGGGCCAGGCTTCGACCCTGGAATCGACGAAGTCGTTAAGGGTGCGTTCGCCGAACTCGGAATAGTGTGCGGGGTTCCCGGGCATGACACTCCTGTCAGGATGATCTTCTTTGAGGGATTCAGGTCTCGGAGCGGTGAGTTGCGAAGACGGGCAAGAGAATCACCATGCGACCGATCCTTTAAGTTTATAGACAAACCACTGGGAAAAAGCAATCGTCAGGGCTCCAGGAAGGCCCGGAAGAACATCGATCTCAATGGGTTCAGGGGGAGACGGGCAGGACGCTGAGACACAAACAGGAGATGGCTCTCGGATCAGGAGGGAGGTCCGGTGAAAGGGCCCCCAATTCCTGTTCCATCTGATCCGTACCCTCTAGGATCCATCTCTTGAGATGCTCCCGCAGGGTGTGGTCAGGGTCGGGCACATGACCCGAAACCCAGTGAATGAGTTCCTGTGTGTATCCGGGCTCGAGTTTCCTCGAAGATCCCTCTGGTTCTGAAAGGAACGAGGATCTCAGGAATTGCGTCACTTCCGGGAGGGAGAGGGGCGTGAACGCCGTCCTGCCGGTGAGGGTTCTCTGTACCCAAAGCGTGTGCAGGACCTTGGACCACTTGACCGTATCCATGAGGTCTCCGAACCCACCTTCCAGACAGGTGTCCTTGATGGTTTCCGGTGGAAGGTTCAGGTCCTGAAAGATGCCGGAAAGGGCCTCCACTGCATCCAGGCGGTCCGAGGTGACGTGTACGTCCCGCAGGTCGTTGAACTCCCGGAACCCCAGCCAGTTCGATTCGGTCACACCGTCAAAGAACATGGGACGCGTCATGAACAGTCCTCTCAGGGTTTCTTCATACGGCGTGTCTGCCAGACACTGATAGCGGTCAATCCATCGAAAGCCGCTCCGATCCCTCAACCGGGTGGCCCTCCGGACGAGCCGGTGAATATGGGTGTATCCCAGGCGGAAAAGGAGCAGGATCCATGTGCGCATCATCCAGTCTGCAGACCTTTTCACATCCCTTCCGGACAGGCTTTCGAGCCCGATGGTCAGAAATCCTGAAGCCTTGCGAAGCGCATGCTTCAGCACTTCAGGATTTTTGACCTCGAGTCCGTCCGCCACAAGGACCTTGTTGGCCAGGCTTGCCAGTTCCAGACGGATCCCGTCGGTTTCGGGCCTGTTTGAAAGGGCGAGAAGGGTCTCTCGAAGAAAGGAATCCGCAGGAAGCCATCGAACCGGATAAAGGGGTGATGCATCGGTCGTACCCCTGTGGACAGGAGGCGAATCCGCCCCGAATCGGGTCACTTGCTCGTCCTTCAAGGGCCGGTAGATCTCCATGGCCTCATCGAACACAGGGATGCCGCGGTCACAGAGCCTGCCGTTTCGGAACTGCTTCGCCTGCTCTTCCACCTCTGCGGTCATGTCCTGGTAGGCGGACTCCATGATCATGCCGTACCGACTCGGTGAATGGGAATGGATGAGCCGGAGTGCGGTTTCGAAGAACGAAAGGGATTCCGTTCCTATCGGATGAAAGCGGTAGTAGCCGTCAAATGAAATGTACGGCCGGGTCGTGGCTTCTTCCACCTCGTCCTTGAAGATATCCACCTTGGTGACCTCGCCATACGCCTTGAGGACAAGAACGAGTGTCTCGGGATCAAGGGTGCACAGCCACTCTGACAGCCTGCCTTCTCCGCACTGCTTGATGATTTCCAGGTATTTGACGAAGTCGGGCGGGTTGAACAGGTCTTTTTTCCAGGTCTCGAGGTCTGAAACGTACTGGAGTTGTTCCCGTGTCAAGAGGGAGAGAAAGAAGGTGGCATCCGGCAACCCGATCTCCCGGAGCGTCAGGTGTGCCTCCTGGACAGGGAGCAGGGAAACGAGTTGTTCGGCAATGGGTGTTGTGCGAAGAAGTTCCTGTCGCAATTCGCCGGGGGAGAAGAGGAGGAGTCCCAGTTGTTCGTCAGGTGCGAGACTCGGGAAGAGCTCCACCAGCTTTTCAGGTTCGGTCTCGATCAAGGCGAGGCGTTGGCGAATCGATGTCTTTGAAGGAGCCGGGGGCGCGGTTGAAGCCTTTTGTTTTCGTTGAGTCATGGAAATGCACGGTACGCGTCTGGTGCTCTCTGCAATGAAGAGAAGCGAGGTTGTGGTTGATCAAAGAATATCACAGTCCGTGGAAAAACCCAACGAGATCAAGGAATAGGGCCCTGTTCACAGGTGGACCCCGTGTCGGTTCGGCGGCAGGAGAACGGTCTTTACACGGACCGGGCCAGCCGGTCCGAGACGAGGTGTACAAGGGCCCAGAGGACGTCAAGAGGCAGCTGATCGCCGGCTGAGGAATCAAAGGTGATGGTGAGCCGGGCCGGGAATTCGTCGTCCTCGGTCCAGAGGAGGTATTCGATGGGAATCCGGGGGAGGGCTTGAAGCCGGAGGGCGGCATCGCCGAAGTCAATGGGTGTCCCGCCTAGGCTTATGCCTGCCTCGAGGAATGCATCCGCTGCTCTCTTGAATCGCGACAGGACAGGATCGCGCGCCAGTTCGTGGGGCCCGCGAAAGAAGGTCTCGCCTCCGGGTAGCTCTTTTTCCGTGATGCGCCTGTTGGTCAACGCCACATCCCTGGACTTGAGGAGGTAGACGATCAGGACTAGGGATTCGATGAAAGAGATCTCCGGGAACTTGTAATCGTTTCCAGGTCCTTCGGAAGGATGCTGGATCAGCCCTCGAAAAGGGAAAACATTGTAGGGCTGGTTCATGAGAAGGACTGTATAAGCCTCGATGTCCGGGTCATAGGAAGCGGCGGACCGCAAGCACACTTCTTCCGGATCCATGGATGAGAGTTCATCCCAGTATTCGGATGGAAGCTCCTCTGATTTCCACTGCTTCACCATGTCCAGGTCCATGGAAGACGTGCGGGCGACTCCCCTTCTTCTTTTCTGCATGTTCAAGTAACCCCCGCTGTACGGATAAGGGCCCTGCTCAAAGGTCTTGCAGGGGAAACGCCTGCAATCACGAGGGCAATACGCAATGGAATGATCGTGAGCACATTTCAATATGGGGCAATAGCCATGGAAGATGCGTTTCTGCGCATCGAGCTTCCGGGTCCCGTCCGGCTCGGTACCTGCACCGCATGAACTGCAGAGCCCTCTCACGTGGAGGCGGCATACATCGCAATGAATTCCGCAGGCCCCGGTACCCATCTGTACTTGCTCGTTCAGCGGTGAGTTCCGACCCTGGAGGGAGGGTCTCCTCACAGGGGAAAAGGGATCGTGCACAATTCCATTGTACCATGATGGATCTGTGCGGCGATGTCAACGAGGCATGAACAGGATGAAGGGCCTTTGGAAAAGAGATGGATCTCCAGGGGATTTTCTGTTATGTTTTCAGAAGGTCTAGGGTCGCCAACCCCACAGTGCGCGTCAAGATCTCGTTTGCATCGGACCCGGACGGCGCAAGGCCGTTTCAGCCACACACTTCTACATCTTTTTCGTCCCCACTGCCTTGTCCTGGAGGGAAAGCAGGGGCAGGGCTTCTCTTGATGGTTCGGATTCCATACGGGAAGAGATCGTCCGGGACACTTGTTTGTACAGCAGGGTCAGAACAAGATTCATGGAGAGAAGGAAAATGGGAGACCGTTACGACGACGATTTCCGCGAAAAGCCAAGCTGGAGGGACCGGGACCGAACAAGGGATCGCAGCCGGCACGTAGCCCAGGGAGACTTCGGGGGGCAGAGCCCGAAATGGGTCAGGAAAGAGATCCTGCGTGAAGCGGACAAATTGTTTCAGGGAAAGCGAGGGAAAAAGCTGAACCCGGAGCAGGAAACGGCCCGGAACGACATCCACCGTACGGTGGGGTCAAAGAAGTTTGATGGAATGGTCCGAAAGTATCTCAAAAGCTATGGGTTTCCGGAGGACTGGAGTACGTTGATGCTTCTTCTGGACTGCAAAGACCCGGAGACCATCGAGAACGCCATCGAGAAGCTGAAGAACCTTTGCCCGGACCAGGGATTGGAAGAACAGAGGGGCTTTCGCTCAAAGCTGAACATCATTGCCATGACCACCAAGAACGATGAACTCAGGCTGTGTGCGGAAGAGACGGTCCTGGAAATCTAGCCTGCCTACCCTCCAAGATACTGTTTGATGCGGTAACGGATCCATGGATCCTTATCCGATTCCGCCTGCTTGAGAAGGGATCGTGCCGCCTCCCCTCCGATCATCTCCAGGGCCTTTAAAGCAGCCTTTCGCAGATTCACTGGAGCGGTCTTCCGCCAGGGAAGGCTTGAACACGATCTCAGAAGCTCGCCGAGCGAGTTCACGATCTCGTCCTCTTGATAATGAGCCAGTGCGTGACACACGGACTCTTGAAAGCGGCTCTTATCTCCCTTTTTCAATGTTTTCCACTGGCTCAGGTAGCTGAGGAGCTGCGGAACGCTCGCAGGGTCCCCCATGTGGCCAAGGGATGCACAAACCTCATTGCCCATCCGGTCGGAAAGAGCGGGGAGGGCATCCAGGAGCAGGGAGGGCGCATCCTCCGAAAATGAGGTCTTGATCTGATGAAGGGCCTCCATGGCCACGGGCCCCTCCTCCTGTTGCAGGGCTGCCAGAAGGATCTTCTTCTTCTCTTCTTCGTTGTCCAGGAAAGGCACGGCATACTGAAGAAGCCGCTTCTTCAGGGACGGGTCCGCCTGACGCTCCAGGTCCCTAAGAATGCGCATCTCAAGGTCCTTGGAAAGGGAATCGAGGATCCGGACGCAAACACGGCCTGCACGTGCATCGTCCGTCTGCATCAGAGAGAAGTAGAGGTGCTCAACCGCCTCCTCCCCCTTTTCCGATATCGTCTTGTATCCGCGGGCTTCACGCTGGGAATCGCTGGACAGGATGTCTGCGAGGGCGGAGCGAACATCCGGGTCCTCCTCCACATTCAATGGCAACCCTTGTGATCCCATTGTCCCGGGACATGCGGTTGACGGTGATGCCTTGACCCGTGGATCCGAAGGGATCTCGGCAACCGGGAACCCAGAAGGCTCGAATCCCACGATGCGCTGGATCCCTTCGAGCAATTTCCTGAAATCGGTACCCTCGTCCGGGGCCAGATGGGGATCACCGGACAGGTCTCGTAACGAGCCGATCTTTTCCTGAAGGGAAGTGAGAAGATCCGACAGCTCATCAAGCGAATCACTCGAGTGGGATGGGATGCCGTTCGTAAACCCGTTGACAAGCAGATCCGCGTCGGACACGGCCACATAAACCTTTGCGTTGACCTGGACATGCTCCAAATCGGACTCATCCTCAAAGGAGGACCAGGCAGCCGGAGGTTCCACGGATCGATTCAGACAGGAGAGCCACACCGCCAGAAATCGTTCCACCTCTTGGAACGCCAGGCCCGCCTGAAAGGAGACATCTTTTAACCCTGCATCAGAAAGGGTCTTGCAGAAGTTGTCTGCAATGGTCTTTTCCTCGCCTTTCCAGATGGGGGTTTCACCATTGACGAGCAAGGTTCCGTCAGCTTCGGAAAGGTGGACGGAAGGGGTGTGCTGGAATGCCTGTTCAAACCCATGAAGCAGCCTTTCTCGGGACTGTGCCACGGCCTGACTCGATTCCGGATAGAGCCTTGCGGTCTGAACCGCAGCTCGCAGAAGATGGAGGATCGAGAGGATCGTCTGCCACCCCTGCTTGGACACGGGGACAGGATCGCCGTGGCCGTTTTTCTTCTTCTTCGACAGAGAAAAGGATTCGGGCAGCGTGATGCCTCCAGAAGACCCGACCCTGGCAAGTTGACGATGGAGTTCCTTGAACAGGCTTTCTTCTCCTGCCATCCGGGAATGGAAGAGCATCGGGCCCATTTGAAGGTGGGCAGGGGTGTCAGCGAGCAGGTTGCGCACCTGTGCCATCTGCAGGTGCCAGGCGATCCGGTCCTCCTCTGGAACCTGGTCATAACAAACGTTCCGGGCCGTTTTCGAGTTGAACCGAAACGTATCGTTGCCCCAATCGGAGAGGCCGTCGAGAACTCCAAATTTTCGTGCCTTGTCCAGAAGATCCAGGATATGGCCTTGATTGACGCCTTCCGTCTTGCTCAGGAGATCGAGGTCGATATTCGGACCCAGTACGGAGGCCTTTGCAATGAGGTCTCGAACTTCGGGGTCCAGCGAGAGAAGCCTGGCTTCAAGAAGGGATTCCAGGGAATCCGGCAGTTCCTGGATTCCTTGGCCTTTCCAGGTCCATGCACTCCGCTGGTAGACCAGGTTTTCTGAGCGGATCAAAAGCTTCAACGCCTCTTCCACATAGAGAGGGTTCCCTTGACTCTTTTGATGAAGTTGGTTGTGAAAATCCGATCCTGGGCGAAGGGTGGGCAGGATGGACCGGAGCATCTTCTCCACACCCTCAACCCCAAAGGGCTTCAGCTGGAAGGGAGATTCTGTAATCAGGGACGAAAAAGGATGCAGGTCCTCATCTTGTTCCCTGGATGAGGGTTCGATGGCCGATCCATTCGCTCCTTCCTTGATCCCATTGGCGGTCATGAGCACCGACAGGGGGGGGTACTGAGAGGCGGATTCTTCCAGAACCCGAAAAAGATCCAGGGTCTCCCTGTCCAGAAACTCTGCATCGTCCACGAGAAGGAGGGGAGGGGACCCTCCGGCCACAGCGGAGAGAAGGCGAGAAAAGAAACGTTGAGCTTCCTCCTCGCAGAAGGGCTCGCCTTCGCTTTGTTCCGTCGTGGAAAAAAAGGCATCCCAGAGTCGTTTTTCATTGTCCGACAGGCTGTGTTTGAGCGAATCCAGCAGGGCGTCGGCAGATTCTGTGCCATGCATGAGGGCCTGGATCAGGCTTCCGTAACAGATGTTCTGAAGCAGTTCCGAGCCGTGAAGGTGCAGGACACAGGCCTGTTCCTTCCGGATGGATTCGCCTACTTCATTCAGGAATCTTGACTTTCCACATCCCCGTCCGCCCTGGATGAAGAGAAACAATGGGTCTGCTTTGGCATCCTTGCCATGACGGGACCGGATCTTCTCCAGGACCTGGCCCAGGATCTCTTCCCGCCCCACATGATCCGGACAGGGGAAGATCCTGGACAGGTCGTCCCCCCTTCGAATCTCGCTCTCTCCCTCAGGAGGAAGAGAGGCACGGTCCCTCCCTTGTTGCTTGGCCGCGAAGAGGGCCTCGTCCGCTTTCTCAACGATATTCTCCCAGTGGAGGCCGTCCTGAGGGAAGGATGCAACACCCACGGAGAAGCTCAGATGGAAGGCCTTCCCCTCGCCCGTAACCGGTATGGTGAGCTCTCGTCCCTTCTCCACGATCTCCCTGGCCTTTTGAAACCCATCTTCTCGGCCGAGGCGAGGAAGGAACAGGATGAATTCATCCCCTGCATACCGTATGGCACTCTGCTCCTCCTGAACACTCGTTTTCAGCAGTTCCGCTACGGAAACAAGGGCACGGTCCCCATCCTTGTGGCCGTAGGTGTCGTTGATTTCCTTGAAGTTGTCGATATCCAGGAGGAG